>AQSA01000008.1 GCA_000402815.1 Candidatus Neomarinimicrobium atlanticum
CGAATTCGGTAATGCACATAACATTTTTATTAATGAAGATACAGGCTTTGCTTATGCCATCGGTACTAGTACTTGTGGTCCAGGTGGATTACATATTGTAGATATTTCAACACCAACTCTGCCATCAAAGTCAGCTTGTGTATCTGATCCCTCAACTGGTAGAAGTAATACAGGGTATGTTCATGATGTACAGTGCGTTGTTTATAATGGACCAGACTCTCAGTACGTCGGAAAAGAAATTTGTTTTGGTTCTAATGAAACCAATGTTTGGATTGCTGATTTAAGCACTAAGTCTGATGATTCTAGTGGAGCTAAAACAATCGGATTGGGTAGTTATGACAATTATTATACCCACCAAGGATGGTTAACAGAAGACCATAAATATTTTATCGTTAATGATGAGCTTGACGAGTACAATGGAGGATTTGGAAATACCAGAACTTTAATTTGGAATGTAGAAGATTTAAGTAATCCAACACTCCAAACAACTTATACTGGTCCAACACCATCTATTGACCATAATAACTATGTTATTGGCAATTATGTTTATATGTCACATTATACTAGCGGATTACGCATTCTTGATATTTCTGATATAAATAATCCAATCGAAGAAGCATATTTTGATGTTTATCCATCTAATAATAATTCATCATTTGATGGAACCTGGAGTAATTATCCTTATTACAATAGCGGTACAGTTGTTGTAACTGGTATAGATGAAGGTTTATATATTTTAAATCCTACATTTGATGATACTGCACCAGATGCACCTGAAAATATTTCTTATGAAATTCCTCAGGATGGAACAATTTCATTTAATTGGACTCTTAGTGACGATACAAGCTCTCAAGTAAGAATTTATAGATCAGAAGAAGCTTTATTTACTCCAACTTCTAGTAATTTAATTGCAACAGTCAACTATCCAACTTCAGGATTTATCGATGATAACTTGGATACAACTAAAACATATTACTATAAATTATCTGCGGTTAATAGCCAAGGCGAAGAAAGTCAGTTTTCTTCTGAATACCAAATTCAGCCAGTAACATTTATTAATGCACCACCAAATATTGATACAGTGTCAGATGTTCAAATCAACGAAGATGCTAATTTAGGTATACAGCTCACCGGAGTAAATTACGGAGCCGATGTTAACGCTCAAAATGTTACCGTGACAGCATATGCTGAGAACACAGCTATATTTCCATCATTAGTAGTCAATAATCCTTCTACCGGCCAATTCATTCTTGATTTAGCCCCTAGCGCAGACAGCAATGGATCTTCTGTAGTATATGTTACCGTGAGAGATGATGGTGGTACAGCAGATGGAGGTATTGATTCTACTAGAGTATCATTTAATGCAACAGTGTTGCCAGTAAATGATACACCCGGATCTTTTACGGCTAGCGGAGAATATTTATTCAATACTATTGATGGTTCTGGCGCATTTTTATCGAATGAATACTTATTTATTACTCCAGAAAATCAAAATGACTCACTACGTTTTGTGTGGGAGGAGTCTGCTGATGTAGATGGAGATACGATTGAATATCGTATGATAGGTTATGATGACTTAGAGTTTTTAAGTATGAATACTTGGACTCAAGATACTTCAATAGCTTGGGCCTTAAAAGATCTAGTAGCACAAACTGATACTGTTAATGTTTCTGAAGGTTCATGGTCAGTCATATCTACTGATGGACAGTCTTTTCAACAAGCAGTATCTGGATCTATTGGTAATTTAAAGATTGATGGTAGAGCTTTAATACCAGATGTGTTAGAATTAAAGCAAAATTATCCAAATCCATTTACGACATTTACAACATTAGAATATGATGTTCCATCACCTCAGTATGTTGTTTTAAGAGTCTTTAATATTAAAGGGCAGCTTGTTACTACATTGGTAGATGAAGAGCAGGGCTCTGGTTATAAATCAGTAGTTTGGGATGGAACAAATGATAATGGTGATACAGTTAGTTCTGGGGTATACTTCTGTCAAATGTACACTCCGGCAAATCCAAATGGCGGTCAGTTTATTAAAGCTATCAAGATGCTAAGACTAAGATAAATATTGAATAATCCGTTAAAAAATTTATATCAATGGGTATTATCATGGGCTGAAAGTGCTTATGGCACAGCAGTATTATTCTTTGTTGCTTTCGCTGAATCTTCATTTTTCCCTGTTCCTGCTGATCCATTACTAATGGCTTTGTGCTTAGGCAAAGTTAAGCGTTCAATGTATTATGTTTTTATGTGCACCCTAGGTTCAGTCTTAGGAGGAATTTTTGGTTTTATTATTGGTTATTTTCTTTGGTATACACCTTCAGGTGAATTGACAGGTGTTGCTAATTTCTTTTTTAGAGTTATTCCAGGGTTTACAACAGAAGTATTTGATAATGTAGGTACTCAGTATGATGCGCATAATTTTCTTGTAATTTTTACAGCAGCATTTACTCCAATCCCATATAAAGTTTTTTCTATAACAGCTGGGGTCTTTCAAATTAATCTTCCAACTTTTATACTTGCTTCAATTTTAGGTAGGGGAGGTCGTTTTGTAATTATCGGATTATTAATTCGTTTTTTTGGAGATCCAATTAAAAAAATGATGGACAAGCACTTCAATACCTTTATTATCATCTTAACTGCTATATTTGCCTTAAGCTATCTTTTGATTGGATATCTATTCTAATTTGTCATAGTTTTTAATTATGAAAAATACACTATACCTATCTATTTTATTTTTAGCATCATGCGCTAGCAATATGCCTAGTGTTACTACTCCAGAGATCAAACCTACAAAAAGCGATATAACAATAGAGGATTTTAAGACTCATATAGAGTTTTTATCCTCCGATGAACTTCAAGGACGAGGCGCAGGAACTGAAGGCGATAAAATAGCTGTTAGTTATATCAAGCAAAGATTTTATGATGCAGCACCAAATAAGGGAAAAATCGAAGTACAAGAACATTATGTATTCAAAGACCGTAGACAGAAGAAAGATAAAGTTTTAACTTATAATGTCATTGGTTATTTGGTTGGAAATGACGAAAAATTGAAGGACGAATTTGTAGTTATTGGTGGGCACTATGATACTACTGCAAATGCTCTCGGAAAGATAAATAATGGCGCTGATGATAATGCTTCAGGCACGTCAATGGTTATTGAGCTTTTTGAAAAATTTGCCGCAACAAACAATCATAAGAGAACATTAGTTTTTATGGCATTCGGTGGTGAAGAATTAGGTTTGTTAGGTTCCAAGTATTTTGTAAATAATCCTACTATTGATCTTGATAAAGTGCATCTTATGGTGAATTTAGATATGGTTGGTAGAATGGAAGAGAATAATGTTCAGCTTGGTGGTGCCGCTTCTGCAGAAAATTTTTCTTCAAGATTGCATCCGTTCTTAATGGAAGATAATGTAAATGTCATTGAATTAGGAGAAGGTATTTTTAGCAGATCAGATCATTATAATTTCTACAAAAAAAATATTCCCGTACTCTTTTTCTTTACTGGAGTGCACGAAGATTATCATAAGCCATCAGACGATTCTGACAAAATAAATTACGATGGAATGAAATCTATTTCTAATATGGTTGAAGGAATAGTTGAAGAGTTTGCTAATACTTCAGATAGATTAGTATTTAAATCTGTCGAGCAAGAGCAAACAATGCAAACACCCTCAAGAATGAAAGTTACCTTAGGTGTAATTCCAGACTATTCTTATGATGGAAAAGGTGTTAAAATTGAAAGTACAATAGATAATCGTCCTGGAAAAACAGCAGGAATGCTTGATGGAGATATTGTTATCAAAATACAGGATCTGGTAATTGTAGATATTTACAAATACATGGAAGCATTCTCACTGATTGAACCTAGCGCTACAGCTGAAATAACAGTGCTTAGAGGTGAAGAAGAAGTAGTGTTAAATGTACAGTTTTAAGAAAAGCTACCACCATTATAAGTCTCTCATAATTTTCTCACTGTTTTTTATCTCATGTAACCAACCTAAGACATTCATAATTTCAGATATACAGCAATTAACGTTTACCGGAGATAACGGAGAAGGGTATTTCAACGAAGATGAGTCACAGATTGTTTTTCAGTCTAAGCGAGATGACAATGATTGTGATAAGCTATATATCGTAGATGTAGACGGTAAAAACCTAAAAGATTTTCCAGTCAAAGACGGCGCTTTTACTTGTGCGCATTATGCGCTTGATAATGAATTTATTTTTTTCTCATCAACAATGAAAGATGGACCTCAATGTCCAGAAATTTATAAACATCCTAATCCTCGAAAGTATATTTGGCCTTTAAGAAATTATGAGATTTATAGGTGGGATGGTATGACAGCAGTACAGCTAACAGATGCTCCAGGGTATAATGCTGAGACAACTACGCACCCATCAGAGAGAAAGGTGATTTTTACATCAATGCGTGAAGGTGATATAGATCTTTATGAAATGGATTATGATGGCAAAAATCTAAAACGTATTACGGATGAATTTGGTTATGATGGAGGCGCATTTTATTCTCCTGATGGTAATAGTATTGTATGGCGTGCATGGTATCCTAGTAACGAAGAAGAAAAAGAAAAATGGTCTGTAAATTTAAATAATCGATATATAGATGCTGTACCGTTAGATATTTATGTAGCTAAGCGAGATGGGTCTAATAAAAAGAGACTAACAAATAATGGAGCTACTAATTGGTCTCCGTCATGGCATCCAGATGGTAAGCATATTATTTTTTCATCTAACAAGGATGACTGGAGAGATGATTACAATGCTTTTGGAAGTAATTTTGAACTGTACATGATTCATATTGAATCTTTAAAAATTCAAAGATTAACAAACAATGATACTTTTGATTCGTTTCCAGTAATATCAGAAAATGGAAAGATTACTTTTTCTTCAAATCGTAACGCAGAAAATCCGCGTCAAACAAATATTTTTATCGGCTCTATTCTCAGTAAGTAAATATTATTGAGATTTAATCTCAATTATACTTGCATTTAGGAATATTCTACTATAATATTGCGACACAATCTCAATAAAAATTTAAAGGGTAAGTATGAAACACGTAACAATATTAATAGGATTCTTTAGTTTGGTTTTTGCTCAGACTACTGTTTCCGGTGTTGTAACAGATGGAGACAACAATCCTGTAGCTGATGCTAATATCGTTCTTTCAAACGGTTTTGGTACAACAAGTGGTAGTGATGGTAGCTTTGCATTTACAGCAACAGTACCTACAACAGCAACATTTTCAGCAATTGGTTTCGCAGATAAAAGCGTAACTGTTAGTGGTGGAAGCGTATCTGTAGAACTTTCTAATAGACCTGTAGCATTAGATGCTGTTGACGTATTAGCAGATGCTGCTAGTATTACTTCAGGCATGTTTTTAAGATCTGTCAGACCAAGTTCTGTTGTTTCAGAATCAGAATTAAAACAATTTAATCATACAGACATTCACCGTGTTGTATCTCGTATTCCTGGAGTTTATGTACAGGAAGAAGATGGTCTTGGATTAAGACCTAATATTGGGATTCGTGGTACAGGTTTAGAACGTATGGAAAAGCTTAATGTAATGGAAGATGGTATTATTATCGCACCAGCTCCATATGCATCACCAGCTGCATACTATTCTCCAACAATGGGGCGTATGCAAGGACTTGAAGTACGTAAAGGTTCTACTCAAATTAAGCATGGACCTTTCACTACAGGTGGATCATTAAATTATATTTCAACTGCAATTCCTTCATCATCACTTAATAGTGTTGACTTTATGGCTGGAAGCTTTGGTAAAACAGTATTACATGTTAAATCAGGGAATACAATGGGTCAATGGGGATATTTATTTGAAGTATACAATGATATGACAGACGGATTTAAAGAGTTAGATGGCGGGGGAAACACTGGTTATGCTAAAACTGATGTAATGGCTAAAGTTCGTTATACAATGAGCGTTAATCACGCAGTAGAAATGAAATATTCTATGACAGATGAAATCTCAGATGAAACATATCTTGGATTATCTGATGATGATTATGCTGCAAATCCATTAAGAAGATATCGTGCGTCTCAATTAGATGAGATGGATGCAGATCATTCTCAATTTGTACTATCATACGCAGGTAAATTATCAAATAATTTAACTATGGCAGTTAGTGCTTATAATAATGAGTTTGCAAGAAATTGGTATAAACTAAATAAAGTTGATGGTTTAAGCCTTGGTTTAATTGCAGACCCAGCAGGTAACGCAGCAGCTTTTGCATTAATGGATGCGATGGATAGTGATGCCGATGCATACAGAATTAAAGCTAATAATCGTGAATATTTATCAAGTGGTGTTCAAGCAGTATTAAACTGGAGCATTGAAAATCATGATATACAAGCTGGTTTACGTATTCACGCAGATGAAATGGATCGTTTTCAATGGGAAGATAGATACCAAATGGTTGGTGGTAAGTTAAATATGACTACAGCAGCAACTCCTGGTACCGATTCAAATAGAATCGATTCTGCTGAAGCAACTTCACTTTATGTTGAAGATAGAATGACTTCAGGCAATTTCATTGTAACTGGTGGATTAAGATATGAAGAAATCACTGTTAAAAGAGAAGACTGGGGTAAAACAGACCCAACTCGTGCAGGAGATGCATCAATTAAAGAAGATACATTTGATGTGATTGTTCCTGGTGTATCAGTAGAATATGCACTTGAAGATGGAACTACGCTTGGATATGGCATTCATAAAGGATTTGCTCCTCACGGACCAGGTGGTACTAAGGTAGTTGATGGTGTTACTCAAGAAGTAAAATCAGAAGAAAGTTGGAATCATGAATGGACTGTAAGATCTTACGAAGGTCTGAATGGGTTAGAGTTAACATTCTTCATGAACAAGTATGATAATCTTCTTGGTGCAGATACTGCAGCAACAGGTGGTACTGGTTCAAACGAACTCTATAATGGCGGTGCTGTGGATGTATCTGGATTAGAATTATATTTAAGACGTATGCTAATGGATAATGGATCTATTCAATTACCAATTGAAATTGCATACACAAAAACTAATACTGAGTTTAGAGAATCATTTGATGGTTTTTGGGGTGATGTATCTCGAGGGGATGAACTTCCTTACATACCAGAAACAATGGTATCTGTAAACTTAGGTGTTAACATGGATAAAACCTCTGTTAACATTGGCCTGAAACACAATTCAGCAGCAAGAACAACAGCAGGGTCTGGTCGTTTAGATGACGCAAATTCTACTGATGCTCTTACTCTAATTGATTTAGGCGTAAAGCATTCACTTCAAAATAATATTACTTTATCTATGGGTATTAAAAATCTATTAGATAAAGATGCTGTTGTAGCACGAAGACCGTATGGTGCTCGTCCTACAATGCCAAGATCTATTTCTGTTGGAGTGAACTATAATTTTTAAGGTTGTCTTCTACTTAGTTGCTTTCAATTATACCTTAAAATAGAGGAAATAACGCTCGACGAAACCTTCCTGTCGGGCGTTATTTATTTTATGTAATAAAATAATAATTCTAATGTTATGCTAACATTCAATTACTAAATTAATAAAAATAAAAAAATAATGAGGTTAACATGAAAAAAATAATATTAATGACCATTTTTTGCTCTTTAGCTTTTGGACAGGCATACCATATGCAAACTGTTCTTGGTATCAAAGATGGCATAAAAGCAGCAGATTTTGAGAAAGCAATGATTCATCATAACAAAGCACATACAGGTCAAGGCGCTGTAAATACATTTTCGATCGTAAATGGACCTAATGCAGGTAAGTATGTAAGAGTTGCAGCTGCACAATGGCCCACACCTTTAGATATGGTAGATAGTGTTTATGATGCGCTGAGTAATCATGCGCCAGTAGCTTATGATAAATGGAATAATAGTATGATTGAGCAAGTTGGAGGTATGGAATTTTGGACATTAAGACCTGATCTTAGTAGAAATATTCCAACGGTAGAAGGTGCTGATATAAATGGCGAACAACCAAACTTTATTACTATATATTATTATGGTGTTCAGCAGGGTGGTAATGCAAATACGGAAGCTGTTTTTTCAAGATTTAATGAAATAGCAATACAATCAGATAGTGCTCGCCCATGGGTTGCAATGACAAAAACTTTAGGTGGAAATGTCTCAGTATATTCATACTCAACACCACATATGACAATGTCTGAAGTTTTAGCTCCTGCGCAAGCAGAGTTTGCTACTGTTTTAGCTCAAATGTATTCTGAGGATTCAGATTTAGATACTAAGGTAAGAAACGGATGGTCATGGATTTGGAGTGAAACTTGGAGATTTAGACCAGAGCTAAGTACAACAAATTAATCAATTTTTAAAAAGTACTTAAAAATCAAGAGCCTATTAATGATTGTTAATAGGCTCTTTTTCTATTAACATTAATGTATGTTCAATAAAAAGTCAAAATTTGAATTAAAAAAAGATTTAGAGCAGGAAGCGTTTCAACGTATTACATGCTCTTTTTATAGATATATCAATATTAAAAACCCTAAAATTTTTCGCAATCATCTATATGAGAAATTTTCAAACTTAAATATTTTAGGCAGGGTTTATGTTGCCGATGAAGGCATTAATGCTCAGATAAGCGTCCCTGAGGATAAATGGAGCATGTTTGAAGACTATATTAACTCAGAAATACTGTTGAATAGCATAACACTAAAAAAAGCAGTTCAAGAGGGAAGTTCTTTTATAAAGCTAAAAATTTTAGTAAAAAATGAAATCGTAGCTTATGGAGTAGACAAAGATTGTTACAATATGAATCATGTTGGCCAACATTTGTCAGCTAAAGAATTTAATGAATCAATCAACGAAGAAGGTTCTGTCGTAGTAGATATGCGTAATTATTATGAAAGTGAAGTTGGAAGATTTAAAAATGCGATTACACCAGATATTCATCGATCTCAAGAATTATTACCAGAAGTAGCAGAGTTAATATCGGATAGTAAAGATAAAAAAGTTCATTTGTATTGTACGGGCGGAATTCGCTGTGAAAAAGCAAGCGCCTATTTGATAAAAAAAGGATTCAAAGACGTCTATCAGTTAGATGGTGGAATTATCCAATATGCTCATGATGTTAAAAAAGAAAATATTCCATCAGAATTTATCGGAAAGAATTTTGTTTTTGATGACAGGTTAGGTGAAAAAATTACTGATGATATCATTGGAAAATGTCATCAATGCCAAAAATCATGTGATCAACATGCTAACTGTAACAATGATGCTTGTCATATTTTATTTATTCAGTGTGAAAATTGCGCAACAAAGTACGATAGGTGTTGCTCAGTCAACTGCAGGGACTTTAATGCGCTAGATAATGAAGAACAAAGAAAACTAAGAAAAGATATAGATAAAAAAGTTTCTAGTGCTAAATTATCCACGAAATTTAGACCAAAACTATATAAACTATTTAATTATTGGAAATAAACATATGTCACTAGCAAACAAAGTAAAAGAAATGATAAGCAACCCAATTTCGGTGAGCTATAAAGAAAAAAAAGAATATAGTAAATTGGATATGATTGTATTGAATCCTGTTTTTCTTTTTCTACTGGTTGCTTCTGTAACATGGTCTGCATGGGACGTTTCAAGACCTCAAACTTCTTCACCGGCAGATACTGCACTAAGCAATGCAATGATTTATTTTGAAAGAGGAGACTTTGATAATGCTGTTTTACAATTAGAGTCAGTAGTAGAAGACTATGAAAGAACATCAGCAGCAACTCATGCAAAATTTTATCTAGGTAGAACTGCTTTTATAAATGGTAATAATGATAAAGCAATGATGTTATTATCTGAATCTGCTTCTAAACTAGAATATTCTACATTAAAAACTGAAGCATATATTATGTTGGGACAGCTTGATTCTGATACAAAAAAGGCTATGAGATTTTTTGATAATGCAGCAAAAAACGCGTTATCTGAAAACGAGAAAACATATATTTCAATATTGAAAGCAAAGCGCTTAGTAGCAGATAACAATAAGGTTAAAGCTTTAGAAATTTTAAATAGTTTAGATACAGAAAATAGTCAATATATTGAGCTATTTGAGGAAGTGTACGGAACAGCGCTAACTTTAAACTAAGTTTCTTGTTTAAACGGTTTTTAATAAATATATTTACGCAGTATTTGAATGGGCCACGGCCCATTTTTGTTATAATAAAAAAACTATAATATTTGAAAGGTTACTATGGTAAACAGAGATTTAATTGAAATTTTTATTGAATTAGCGAGAGAAAAAAATATTGAGCGTTCTGAATTAGGAACAATTATTGAACAGCTTTTTTTATTTATTATTGATAAAGAAAAAGGCGAATCTGACAATTGTAGTGTAATTGTAAATCTAGATAAAGGTGAAATTGAAATTTATGTAGAAAAAACTATTGTGGAAGAAGTAGATGATGACCACTTCGATATCACTCTTGAAAGAGCTCTAGAGCTTGAACCAGAGCTTGTAGATTTAAAACTAGGAGATACTTTTGTAGAAGTCGTTGATCCAGCAAACTTTGGAAGAAGATTGGTTGCTAATGCTAGACAGTTCTTAAATAAAAGAACGCGTGAAGTTCAACAGCAGTATATATACGAAGACTATGTCCAAAGAATAGGTGAAGTGATTATTGGTACTGTTCATCAAGTACATAGAGAAAATACCTTTGTAAATATTGAACAAACTGAACTTAGAATGCCTCGAAATGAGCAAATTTTTTCAGAGAGATTTAGAAGAGGAGATACGATTAGAGCGCTTGTAAAAGCAGTTGAGGTTACTCCAAAAGGTCCAGACATTTTAATATCAAGAAGTGATGACTTATTTCTATACAAATTATTTGAAATGGAAGTTCCTGAAATTGAAGATGGTATTATTGAGATTAAAGGAATTGCTAGAAAGCCTGGAGAAAGAAGTAAGATTATTGTTCATTCTATTGACAAGAGAATTGATGCGGTTGGTGCCTGTGTAGGTATGAGAGGAAGTCGTATTCAATCTGTTGTTAGAGAATTAAACAATGAGAAAATAGATATTGTGAATTATACAGAAAAATCTGAAGTATTTATTACTAGAGCTTTATCACCAGCTAAACCTATTGATTTATATATAGACGATGATAGGAACTATTGTGTTGCAATTTTTGATGAAGGTGGTTTAGAAAATGCTGTTGGAAGAAGTGGTGTAAATATTAATTTAGCTTCTAAGTTAACAGGCTTTACAATCGACGCATACACTAAAGAAGAATATGACGAAGTCCTAGTAAATCAGAAAACCAATCTTGACACTTTTAAAGGTATTAAAAAAGGTGTATTGAAGAAATTAGCTGGCGCTGATATTAATAGTGTCGCAGACTATTTAGGAACAAAAAAGTTTGTTCTTGTCGATGAGCTAGATCTTACTGGAGATGAAATTAACTCCATAAGTGCTGTTGTAAATACTTTTATTAGTAGAAATGATGAACCAGAAGAAGTCGAGATAGAAGAAGCTCCTGCTGAACAGCAAGTTGAAGAAGTTGTAGCCGAAGAAGTTGCTACTGAAGAACAAGTTGAAGAAACTGCCATTGAAGAAGAAGTTGCAGTAGAAGAAATTCCTACTGAAGAACAAGTTGAAGAAGTTGTAGCTGAAGAAGCTCCTACTGAAGAACAAGCTGAAGAGGAAAAATAATACATGACTGATTCTATTAGAATTTTTCAGCTTGCAAAAGAGCTGAACATATCTCATAATGATATTGTTGATTTTCTAAAATCAAAAGGAATATCTGTTACAAGTCACATGTCACCAATTGACGGCAAAACTCAGCAAGTTGTATATACTGAGTTTGCAAAAGATAGACAGTCTGCGGAAAGAGATAGGAAAGAGCAGGTTAGAAAAGAAATACATGACTCTAAGGTAGTTATGGAGACAAAATCTGTTAAAAAATTCAAAATCATGTCAGTTCAAGATCAAAGAGAACAAGACAAAGTAAAAAAAGCCAGAATCAAAGAACAGCAAGAAGAAGTAAAGACATCAGATACAAAACCAGAACAGGTTTCTGAAGTTAAAAAACCTAAGAAAAAATTAAGAAAAATTACATTAAGAGAACCTTCTTCATCTCTAGATAAAAAAGAGATAAAGAAAGATAAGGAAGCAATTAAAAAAGATACTTCTGCTGTAAAAAGATTAAAAAAGACTTTAGCATCAATGGATTCAAGTCCAAAAAAGAAATCTTATAAAAAAGCTAAGAAAGATTCTGAAGGAGATTTAAACGATAGTCCTAGATCAATAGAGTTGGCAGAATATGCTAGTATTGATGAGATAGCAAAAGTTTTAGATGTAAGTACCAGTGAAGTCATTGGAAAATGCTTACAGATAGGAGTTTTAGCTACGGTAAATCAACGATTAGAATGGGATATAATTGAGTTAATTGCTGGCGAATATGATGTAGAGTTAAGTAAGTATGAAGAAGTAGTAGATGATTTGTTTGTTATGGCTCATACAGAAAAGGAATTAGCAGATGCAACCAGTCGTGCACCCGTTGTAACAATCATGGGCCATGTTGATCATGGTAAAACATCTATATTAGATTATATAAGAGAAACAAAAGTAGCAGCAGGTGAATCTGGTGGTATAACTCAGAGAGTTGGAGCGTATCAAGTTGATCATAATGGTAATAAAATTACATTCTTAGATACTCCTGGACACGAAGCTTTTACAGCAATGAGAGCAAGGGGAGCACAATCTACTGACATTGTAATTCTTGTTGTTGCTGCAGATGACAGTGTTATGCCTCAAACTTTAGAAGCTATTAACCATTCTAAGGCAGCAGAAGTACCAATTGTTGTTGCTATAAATAAAATTGATAAGCCTGGATCTGATCCAGACACTGTTAAAAGAGAATTGTCTGAAAAAGACGTATTAGTTGAAGATTGGGGCGGTAAAATTCAATCCGTACACACTTCTGCTATTACAGGTGAAGGTATTGATGCATTGATGGAAGCAATTCTATTAGAGGCTGAAGTGTTAGATCTGAAAGCAAATGCTAAGATTGAATGTAAGGGAACAGTAATTGATTCTAAATTAGATAAAGGTTTAGGTGCTATAGCAACTGTTTTAATTCAAAAAGGTACTTTAAGAATAGGAACCCCATTTATTTGTAATAATTATCCAGGAAAAGTTCGTGCAATCATGAATGAAAGAGGTGAACGTATTAAAACAGCCGAACCTTCAGATGCAGTGCAAATCCTTGGATTTGATCAAGTTCCTCAATCTGGAGATATTTTTGCAGAAGTAAGCAATGAATCAGATCTGAAAAAGATTGCAAACGAAAGACAAAGAATTAAAAGAGAGATTGACTTACAAATGGTTCAAAAAACCTCGTTAGATAGTATATCTGCTCAGATTAAAGAAGGTGATGTTAATAATTTGAATATTATTATAAAGGCAGATTCTGATGGGTCTATTGAAGCTCTAATACAGAGTTTAGAAAAGATCAACAATGAAGAAGTTGGAGTTGATATTGTACATAGAGGAGTCGGTAATGTAAGTGACTCCGATGTATTATTAGCTCAAGCATCTAAAGCTGTTGTAATAGGTTTTGGTGTTCAAATACCGTCTAATACAAGATTATTAGCTAATCAAAGTAATGTTGAAATTAGAGCATATAATATCATTTATCAGGTTGTTGAAGATGTAAAATTAGCTGTTGAAGGTCTATTAAGACCAGATCTGGTAGAAGAGGTGCTTGGAGAAGCTGTTGTTAAGGAATCATTCAAGATTCCAAAAATTGGTTTTATTGCTGGTTCGCAAGTTGAAAGTGGAAAAATCACTAGAGACTGTTTCGTTAGGCTTATAAGAGAAGACGAAGAATTAATATCAAAAGGAAAGCTAGTATCATTGAAGCGTTTTAAAGATGATGTCAATAGCGTTGATTCTGGTTTGGAGTGTGGAATTGCTGTTGAAGGTGTTAAGAAATACTTTCCTGGAGATAGAATTGTAGCATATAAAATAAATGAGATTAAAAGAAAACTATCATAAAGTTGAATACTAAACCATTTTCAAGATCAGAGCGCGTTGAACAACAAGTTTTAAAAACTATTAATCAAATTTTATCTAAAGATTTAGATTTGAGAAAATATGGTTTTTTAACTTTTTCAGACGTTAAAATGACTTCAGATTTAAAGCACGCAAATTTATTTTATAGTATTATAAATCCCACCAAGGACTTAAAGATTATCAATAAAGAATTAAATTTACTAGTTCCCACATTTAGGAAGTATTTATCAACATCTCTGAAATTAAGGTCAACACCTACATTAAGATTTATTTATGACGACTCTTTTGAGCAATTTCAGAAAATAAATGAATTAATGAAAAAAATTGACTAGTTATGATATATAATATTTATAAGCCTAAAGATTTTTCTTCTTTTAGCATTGTGAAGCAAGTTAAGAGAATTACTCGTGAAAAAGTAGGGCACTCTGGTACATTAGACCCATTCGCTGATGGTGTTCTAGTATTAGGTGTTGGAAAATCAACTAAAAAGCTGTCAGATATAATACAATACGACAAGACATATAAGGGTATAGTTAGATTAGGGGAAAAAACTGATACAAAAGATCTTACAGGTACAGTGATAGAAGATAAAGAAGTTCCAAATTTTGATAGTATTAACTTTGAAAAAATATCTGAATCATTTTTAGGTGTTCAGATGCAGGAAACTCCAATGTATTCAGCAAGAAAAGTAAATGGTGTTAGGCTTTACAAGCTAGCTAGAAAAAATATTTCAGTAAAAAGAAACCCCAAACAGATAGAGATCAAGTATTTAAAATGTATTCTAATTGATAGCAATACATTAGAAATACAAGTAGAGTGTTCATCTGGAACTTATATTAGAGTGTTAGCAGAAGATATAGCAAAAAAAATCGGTACAATTGGTCATTTAATAAAATTAACTCGAACAACAGTAGGAACATTTTCATTGGATGATTCACTCACAGTAGAAAAATTTGAGGAACAATGGAAATTATAAGATCAATTGATGATATGAAGACATTGGACTCTTCTGTAGTAACTGTAGGTAATTATGATGGTATTCATCTAGGCCATCAAGACGTATTGAAGCACATTATATCAGTAGGTAAAAATGAGAATATTCCTTCTTGTTTGATAACATTTGATCCAAACCCAGCATATATTTTGTCGAAAAGTAGTAAGCCAATGAATTTACAAGATATCGATTCAAAGCTTGCAGTGCTTGAAGAGATGGGTCTTGATAAAGTTTTAGTTATTCCTTTTACTTTAAATTTTTCCCGAATGTCTGCAGAAGATTTTTCAGACAATGTAATTAAGAAGTTGTTTAACCCTAAGTTGATTTCTGTTGGAGAGAATCATTACTTTGGTTTTAATAAAAAGGGAGATTTAGCATTTTTAACTGATTTTTGCCACAAAAATGAAATTGAACTACACACTCCTGAAATAAGAATGTTAAATGGAAAACCAATTTCAAGTACACTAACTAGAGGATTGATTTATGATGGACTATTAGATCAAGTTCCATCATTATTAGGAAAATTTTATGGCTTTAATGTAGTAACTGTGCATGGATCAAATAGGGGAAAATCCATGAATTATCCTACTGCAAATTTTATTCCCCTAAGTAAATATCAGATGATTCCCGAAGGTGGAGTGTACCTTTCAAGAGTGTTTATAGACGGAGAATACTACTTTGGAATGACAAATATTGGATATAGACCAACATTTAATGAAAAAAAATTTGTTATGGAAGTTCACATTTTATCTGATAAATTCAGCGACTTATACGATGAAAGTTTTTATATCGAATTTTTACACAAGATTCGAAATGAAAAAAAGTTTGAAAGTAGAGATTACTTAATCAAGCAGATTGAAGACGATAAGGAAGTATGTATTAAATTGATAGATTCTTTTAAGGAGAAATATGAAGTATAGTAAAGAAACAAGTAAGATTATCCAAGACGCAGGTCTTGATGCTAGTAACGTTGGTAGTAGTGAAGCGCAAATTGCACTTCTTACAGATCGTATTAGATCATTGACTGAACATGTAAAGTTACATAAGAAAGATGTTCATTCAAGACATGGTTTAGTTAAGCTCGTATCACAAAGAAGAAAACAATTGAAGTATTTAAGAAAAACTAAACTAGATAGCTATGATACATTAATCACGAAGCTATCAATAAGAGGATTATAAAGAAGAAAATATGATAAAAGTAGAAAAGAATATAGCAGGCCGACTATTAAAAATTGAATCAGGCCAAATAGCAAGACAAGCGGGTGGATCCGTATTTATTACGTATGGAGATACTGCAATGCTTGCAGCAGTTTGTTGTTCATCTGAACCGAGAGAAGGTATAAACTTTCTTCCAATGCAGGTTGAATATAGAGAAAAACATTATGCGGGTGGAAAAATACCCGGAGGTTTCTTTAAGAGAGAGGCGAAACCAACAGATGCTGAAGTTTTAACTTCACGTTTAACGGATCGTCCAATTAGACCTTTAATTCCTAAGAATTATAGAAACGAACTACAGATTATGTTAACCACAATGTCTTATGACGGTGTAAATACACCTGATGTAGTAGCAGCGATTGGTGCTTCTGCGGCATTGTTATTATCACCAGTACCATTTGACGGTCCAATAGCTTCTGTTAAAGTTGGATTAGTTGACGGAGAATATGTTTTAAATCCTACGCTAGAACAAATGGAATCATCCGATTTAGATTTGATGGTAACCGGTAAAAAAGATAAAATTTGTATGATTGAAGGTGGTTCTAACTTTGTTCCTGAAAAAACAATTTTAGAAGCATTGGATATTGCAATGGATGGTATTAATGATATTGTAGATCTTCAAATGGAATTTTCAGAACATTTTGATAATTCTTATGAGATTGTTGACAATACAGTAATAACTGACGAAGTAATTAAATCTCTTGAAGATTCATTTGCAGATCAAATAGAAAAATTACTTGATATGGATTCTAAACAAGCAATGGATGTTGCATACAACGAAATTGTAAAAGAAGCTTCGACTCCACATGAAGAAGATGAAAAAATGTATTCTGAAGTTAAAGAGTATGTTAAAACTATGTTTAAAAATGCAGTTAGAAAAACTGCCTTAGAGAAAAAAGTGAGAGTTGATGGTAGAGGATTAGATGATATTAGACCAATTAGTATTGTTCCATCATTATTACCTCGCGTTCACGGATCTGCATTATTTACTCGAGGTGAAACGCAAGCAATTGCTGCGCTTACTTTAGGTAATGCTAGAGATGAACAAATTATCGATTCAATGGCAAGTGATTACAAGAAATCATTCATGCTACACTACAATTTCCCTCCTTATTGTGTGGGAGAAACTGGAAGAATTGGTTTTACAAATAGAAGAGAGATTGGTCATGGCCATTTAGCTGAAAGATCGCTAAAACCTATACTACCTTCATCTGAAGAGTTTCCTTATACAATTCGCGTTGTATCAGAAATTACAGAATCAAATGGATCTTCTTCCATGGCATCAGTTTGTGGTGGCTCTTTAGCTATGATGAACGCTGGAGTGCCTATTAAAGAGCATGTTGCTGGTATTGCAATGGGATTAATCACCGACGGTGAAAATCATGCAGTATTAAGTGATATCTTGGGAACTGAAGATTTTTATGGAGACATGGACTTCAAAGTTGCTGGAACTAAGGATGGAATTAGCGCTATTCAATTAGATTTAAAAGTTCCTGGATTACCAATGGAAATTTTATCTATGGCATTAGAGCAAGCAAATAAAGGTAGATTGCATATTCTTGATGAGATGAATAAAGCAATAAGTACTCCAAATGCATTGTCTCAATATGCACCTCAGATTGAATCATTTAAAATTGATAAAGAAAAAATTGGAGCTCTTATTGGTCCAGGTGGAAAAAACATTAAAGCTATTCAAGAAAGAGCTGAATGTGTTATCAATATTGAAGATGATGGAACCGTTAGTGTATCAGCGGCAGATAAAGCAGCACTAGATAATGCTATAGCTCAAGTTAAAGCAGTTACTGAAGATCCGAAAGTCGGTACTGTTTTTGATGGTAAAGTTACAAAGCTAATGGAATTCGGTGCTTTTGTAGAATTTGCTCCAGGACGTGAAGGTTTAGTACATATATCACAATTAGCTTGGGAAAGAGTTAATAAAGTGAGTGATGTATTATCAGTAGGAGATGCTGTAAAAATCAAATTATTTGAAATTGATAAGCAGGGTCGTTTAAACTTTAGCATGAAATTGCTAATGGATAAACCTGAATAATTAAAGATATTTAACCTTAAATAATAAAGTTCAATATGAAAATTGGCGTTCCTAAAGAGATTATTTCTCAGGAGTATCGTGTATCGATTAATCCTGAGACAGCAAAGCTTTTAATCGAAAGTTCACACCAATTATTTATTCAAAAAAATGCTGGAGATGGTAGCGGCTATACAGATCAAGACTACGAAAAACTTGGTTGTACTATAGTCGATACCCCATCTGAAGTTTTTACAAATTCTGACTTAATAGTAAAAGTTAAAGAGCCTTTGAATGAAGAAGTAGAGATGATGAGAGATAAAATGCTATTTACATATCTCCATCTTAGTTCCTCAAAAGATTTAACTAAAAAACTTCTCGAGTGTAATGTCACATCGCTTGCGTATGAGACAGTAGTAATAAATAATGAAACTCCAATGTTGAAACCTATGAGTGAAATTGCTGGAAGATTATCATTGCTAGATGCTATAGAATTACTTAAAAAGAGTAAAGGTGGTAAGGGAAAGCTAATATCAGGTACTTCGCTTTCCGATCCTGCAAATGTGTTAATTATCGGAGCTGGTATTGTTGGAGTAAATGCTATGCAAATGAGTCTTGGTCTTGGAGCTAATACAACAATCTTAGATATCAACAATGAATTGCTTAGAAGTATCAAAACGCAATATCCTGCAGTTAACATAGGTACCTCTTCAAAAGAGCTTATAGAAGGGCTATTACCAATAGCAGACATCGTAATTGGTGCTGTATTAACACCCGGAGCTAAGCCCCCAACTGTAATAAGCAGAGAAATGCTTTCCTTGATGCAGCCTAAAAGTATATTATCCGATGTTGCAATTGATCAAGGAGGATGTTTTGAAACCTCAAAAGTTACTTCTCACAGCGATCCTACATATGAAGTTGATGATATAATTCATTACTGTGTTAGAAATATTCCATCAGCAGTTCCATTTACAGCTACAAATGCATTAAATGAGTCTACAAGGCCATTTATAGCCAGATTAGCAAATGATGGGATAGAAGGACTAAAATCTAATACAAACCTACTAATGGCATTAAATACTCATCAGGGACATCTTGTTAATCAAGAAGTTGCAGATGCTCACGATCTAAAATATTCTAGTCCAACTAATATTCTTTAAGTACTAGCATTAAAAACAACTTTAATCGCTTGTTTTTTTCTTAAAAAAATAATAACCTAAAGTGATGCTTGAATCTACAACAAAGCTATATTATAGTATTAAAGAAGTAAGTGAACTGACTAGCCTTAAACCTTATGTTTTAAGATATTGGGAGTCAGAATTTCCATCTTTAAAACCATCCAAAAATAAAGCAGGTAATAGAACCTATAAAAAGAATGACATTAATGTGATACTTGAGATTAAGAAATTACTTTATGACAAAAAATTTACTATTAAAGGCGCAATAGAGGAATTGAAAAGTGGCCATACTACTAAATCTGATTCGCCTAAAATGAGTAATAAAGATATTTCTGTGCTTGTAGAGATTCGCAATGAACTAAAAAGTATATTGAATGAACTAAATAGGCATTAGATATATGGATTCCTCAATAATTCTTACTTACGCAATTCCATTCTTTTTATTATTAATCCTTATCGAATTTTCATACGGTGTTATCAAGGGTAAAAACAATTATAGGTTAAATGATGCTTTGACGAGCTTGTCTTTAGGTCTGATCAGTCGATTTGTTCCGTTATTAGGATTGGGTTTTCAGTATGTAGTTTATAAATACGTTGCTGAATATTATAATTTAAAACTATTAAACTTAGAAGATGTATGGGTTTGGATATTTGCTTTTATTCTTTATGATATTTGTTATTATTGGATGCACCGAATACATCATGAAGTAAAAGTTTTTTGGGCAACACATGTCGTGCATCATCATGGAGAAGATTTTAATTTAGCAACTGCTTTAAGACAGACAAGTAGTGGTTTTTTATGGAAATGGGTGTTCTTTTTACCAATGTTTATTATCGGAGTTCCTCCAGAAGTATATGTTAGTGTTGCTGGAGTTAATCTAGTTTATCAGTTCTGGGTTCACACAGAACATGTTGGTAGGTTAGGTTTTCTTGAATATATATTGATTACTCCCTCTAATCATAGAGTTCATCATGCTCAAAATGATGACTATTTAGATGCAAATTATGGTGGTGTATTCATTCTATGGGATCGAATTTTTGGAACATTTATTGACGAAAGAAAAGATTTAAAACCAGTGTATGGCACTGTAAAACCTTTAAAGTCGTTTAATCCTTTTTGGGCAAACATTGAAGTTTTCTATCAAATGTTTTTAGATTCTTATCGAACAAAAAATCTTAATGATAAGTTTTATGTTTGGTTTTCTCCTCCTGGATGGAGACCAGAAGATGTAAAAGTAAAATATCCCCTTAGAAAAAATGATTTAAATAGCTTTGAAAAGTATGACCCACAAATTAGTAATCGACAAAAAATATTTGGATTTTTTCAGTTTGCAATGATTAATGCATTAACAGTTATAATGCTCTTTAATATGAATAAGTTTGCTTACACAGAGATGTTATCTGTTGCAGCGCTTGTCATAACTTTAGCAATCTCAAACTCTTTTATGCTAGATGGAAAGACATATGCTAGTAAGGTGGAAGTGTTAAGGCTTATTGGTGTTTTAGCATTCTTATATTTTGGATTTTTTACTAGTTTTACGTATTTAATTTTAGCGCACTCAATTATAGCCTTGGCAGTAATCATATTCTTGTTAAAACCAGATAATTACGAGCTTGCTTCATAGGAAAAATAATTCTTTAATTTGGTAGCCAACTAGAAAGCCTTTTAATATATAATTATTGAGAGGCTTTTTTTTTATTAACATGATAAAAATAGTGTTAACTTATTATATGAGAATTAAACGATTTTTAAACTCTATTGTTGTAGGAATTGGAATATTTTTAGCTTCTTTTTTAGTCCCTGTTATTGGTGGGATTATATCTATACCTATGAGTTTAATTGGAGCATGGATGTATTATGATCACAGTAAATAGAAGTTTGTATAAACTTTGCTTATTTTTGCTTAGTTTTTTTAGCACTATTATGGCAGAAGAAAATACAAATCAAAAAGAAGCGTTTTTTGCAGCTGGATGCTTTTGGGGTGTAGAATCTACATTTCAACAGTTAGAAGGTGTTAAATCTACTAGCGTGGGTTATACTGGGGGTAAAGTAAAAAACCCTTCATATGAGCTAGTATGTACAGGTATAACAGATCATGCGGAAGCGGTTCAAGTTGTTTATGACGAAAGCGTAATTTCTTATGAGCAATTATTAGATACTTTTTTTGACTTACATGATCCAACTACTATGGATAGACAAGGTCCTGATATAGGGTCTCAATATCGTTCAGCAGTTTTTTATAAGAATGAAGAAGAAAAAACATTAGTTGAAGTAAAAATTAGCCAGGTAAATGAATCTGGTAAGTTTCGATCAAGAGTTGTTACAGAGGTAGCACCTTTAAGTGATTTCTATGACGCAGAAGATTATCATCAGGATTATTATAAAAAAAGAGGAATTGTTGGTTGCGCAATATAAAACCGGGAGAATAAAATGAGATTGCAAAAGAGTGTTTATTTATTATCAATTTTACTATTAATTGTATTTACTACTGATTTGAATGGTCAGTTTAGGAGAAAAAAGGTAAAACTGAGTGAGACTAATAAAATTGAAGAATTTATTAACGACCATATTCAAGATCCTTTCATGATAGAACATATTCAATCTATTCAGTCAGAATTAGTAAAAATGGGTTTTGAGATTCTTCCACCGGATACAGATGGTCAATTAGCAGTAGAAGTTGTCTTCGAAGATTTCAATTTTGATCCATATTACGGATCAACAGCAGATCCAAAAACCTCACATATTATTTTTAGAAATCCGAAAACTACAAAAGTTGTTGCAAAGTTTATGGCCAATTCCATACTTCAAGACGATGATTTTGACGGACCAATGACCAATGCCTTTGGTAATTCTACTAACTCTTCTATGAGTATGGGGTATGGAGGAAGTTCAGATCAGCCAATCGATGTAAATGCAATTATCTTAGATTGGATGAAGCAAATTAAGAACTTTTATTAAGCTTTGGCCTATAATCACAAAGCTATTGAACCTAAGTGGCAGAAATATTGGTCAGAAAATGAAACATTTAAGACTGGTACAGATAGTGAAAAGCCAAAATATTATGTTCTCGATATGTTTCCTTATCCTTCTGGTTCAGGTCTTCATGTAGGACATGCTCTTGGGTATGTAGCAACAGATATTGTTGCGCGATATAAGAGGATGAAAGGTTTTAATGTTCTTCACCCTATGGGTTGGGATGCTTTTGGATTACCAGCAGAACAATATGCTATAAAAACAGGTACTCACCCTAAAATCACTACAGCAGAAAACATTAGTAATTTTAAGCGTCAAATTAATCAGCTAGGATTCTCTTATGACTGGTCAAAAGAAATAAATACAACAGATCCGAACTATTATAAGTGGACGCAGTGGATATTTCTACAATTATATAATAAAGGCTTAGCCTACGAAGAAGAAGTAGCTGTTAACTGGTGTCCTGAGCTGCGTACTGTACTTGCCAATGAAGAAGTTGTCGATGGAAGGTCTGAAATAGGAGGTCATCCGGTTGTTCGAACTCCTATGAAGCAATGGATTTTGAAAATTACAAAATATGCAGAGTCTCTATTAGATGGTCTTGACGATTTAGATTGGCCTGAAAATATTAAAGAGCTCCAGAAGAATTGGATTGGTAGGTCAGAGGGGGTAGAAGTAAGCTTTTCTATTGATGGATATCCGAATCAAAAAATTGAAGTTTATACAACAAGACCTGACACTCTTTTCGGTGCTACATACATGGTTCTTGCACCGGAGCATATATTAGCAAAAAAAATAGTTACTGAAGAGCAATCCGGAAAATTAGAGCAATATATTGAAGAAACTCAAAAGAAATCAGATTTTGACAGAACAGAGGTTAATAAAAATAAAACAGGAATATTTACCGGATCTTATGCAATAAACCCTTTTAGTGGTGAAAAAATGGAAATATGGGTAGCTGATTATGTCTTAATTAGTTATGGTACTGGCGCAATTATGGCTGTTCCTGCTCATGACGATAGAGATTGGGAGTTTGCAACAAAATACAATTTACCTATAAAGCAAGTTGTTCAGGGTGGAGATATAGCAAAATCAGCTTTCACTGGTAAGGGTAGTGCTTTATTAGTTAACTCGGAACACGAAGATACATTATCGCTCAACGATCTTAGTGTAGATGCAGGGATTGAAAAAGCAATAGAATTTATTGAAAAAAATGGATTGGGTTCTGGCACAGTAAACTATAAGCTTAGAGATTGGCTATTTTCAAGACAACGATACTGGGGTGAACCATTTCCTATTATTCATACGGAAGATGGTATCTCAACTGTCAGTGAAGTAGAGCTACCAATTAAGCTTCCTGAAGTAGAAAATTATAAGCCATCAGATGATGGAAAATCGCCGCTTTCAACTATTGATAATTGGGTTGAAGTAAAAGATGCATCTAATAATATTATTGGACTTAGAGAAACAAATACTATGCCTCAGTGGGCAGGTTCTTGTTGGTATTATCTAAGGTTTACAGACCCATCTAATCATACCGAAGCTTGGTCAAAAAAGAATGAAGATTATTGGATGCCTGTTGATTTATATATTGGAGGGCAGGAGCATGCAGTTCTACATTTGTTATATGCTCGATTCTGGCATCATGTATTATTTGATTTAGGTCTCTTGTCGACAAAAGAACCATTTAAAAAACTATATAACCAAGGAATGATTCTTGGTGATGACGGATCTAAGATGAGCAAGTCAAAGGGAAATGTTATTAACCCTGAAGATATTATAGAGGAGTATGGTGCTGACTCCATGAGGCTTTATGAAATGTTTATGGGCCCATTAAACAAATCAAAACCATGGAATACAAAAGGATTGCAAGGGTGTTATAGGTTTGTTAACAAATTATGGTTTATTATAGTAGAAGAAGAGGGAGGTTTGTCTAAAAAAATAGGATCAGATCACACCGCAGATAAAGAAACATTACACCTACATCATACTACCATAAAAAAAGTAGGAAATGATATTGAAAACCTACATTTCAATACGGCTGTCTCTCAGTTGATGATTTATTGCAATCATTTACAGAAATGTGACAAAATTTCAACCGAATTAATTACAGACCTAGTTAAAATATCTGCACCATTCATACCGCATCTCGCAGAGGAGTTTTGGTTGTTATTAGGTAATAATGAATCAATTTCTGATACACCTTGGCCAGAATTCAATGAGGTTTTAACGCAAACAGATGAAGTGAACATTGCAGTGCAGGTAAATGGTAAGTTAAGAGCTAATATAAGCCTAGATGTCGACTCAGATGAAGAAACAGCTGTTAATGTCGCATTAGAGCTTGAAAAAGTACAAAACTATACGTCAGAAGGATCTATTGTTAAGACTATATATGTTCCAAATAGATTATTAAACTTCGTCGTTAAGTAAATCAATACCTTTTGTCATATAGAAGAAGGTTATTACCATCATTAGAATTATATACTTTTGAAAAGAGGCATGTAACGTTAAACCTATCAAAGACTCTCTAGCTGATGGACCATATTCAATAAAAGCAAGATATCCGACAACTGACAGGGCAGAAATCAGTATTAAAATACTATAGTCGATATAGTTTTCTCTGTAGAAAAAGTATGAGTATAAACCAAGTGTGATTCCTATAGCACAAGTCATGGATATTGCAAAAAAAAGATGAAGAGCATAAAGAGAGGGAACATTGACAGGTGTAATAACTACACCAAGAACACCAATGCAGCTATATATTGCTGTAATTCTTGCGATAAAAGTAAGTAATCCAAAGTTTGTTTTAAACTGTGTAATACCTAAAAAAAGAAATCTGGCTAGCGATCCAAGTAAAACCAAAGTACCGGTTGAGAAAATAACAAATGACGTTAAATTTCTTTCACCAGAAAGACTAATTGTTCTACCTAAATCACTTATAAAATTTCTAAAAAAATTATAGTTATCTGTAGTTGAATCCAGAAGATGTCCACCCTGATAGAATGGCATAGCAGCAAAAATACAAATGGTATAAAAAATAAGGTATTGCCTGGTTTTGCTTGTTATAGAACTCATGCGGCTAATATACACAAAGAAATAAAATTTCAAAAAAAATATATCTAAGTTTCAAGTAAGTCTGTTCCCTTAGACATAACCCAAATAGTTCCAACGAGACTTAAAACTGCTACTTTTTGATAGGTTGCATGCATCGTTAAGGATTCAATTGATTTCCAAGGCGCTGGACCAATCTCAAGAAAGACTATATATCCGGCAACAATTAAAGAACAAGTAAAAAGAGCATATGTAACGTTTTTTAAGCCTTTTGAGTAAAAAAGGTATGCATATATACCTAAAGTCAGCAAAGCGCAGTTAAACACTGAATTTGCGAAGAAAATATGAAGGGAATATAGAGATGGTACATCAGCCGGCGTAAAAACAACTCCAAGCAAACTAATAGATCCAAATGCAGCTGAAATTTTAGCTACAATACTTATTTTAGGTTTATCTTTTGAAAAATACTCTGCAGCATTAAAAAGATAATAAAATGAAGCAATGATTTGAGTTAACATTCCCATTGAAAATAAAACAATAGATATGGTGTTATCAGCACCAGAATGGCTAGTTGTACGACCTAAGTCACTTATAAAATTTGTAAAAAAGTTATAGTAGAGTGTTTGTTTTTCAATATAGTTTCCACCACCATAAAAGAATGCTGCTAAAGTGAGTAGTCCGATATAGGAGAGTAGTAGTCTCCTTGTATTTTTACCTAGTGTATTTCTCATATTCTCCCAATTATACATAACACATATTATACGTAAAACCTGTAAAACAGGTAAATAACAGGTCATTTAAGTCTTTATCAAAATATTGATAAGTGTTATTAAAGTGTTTTATGATATTATCAAGCTATTAAACCCAAAATAATTTATTTACAATTTTTTCAGTATCAACTAAATATTATTAGCTAATTATTTCTGATCCACATTGTATCTTTTTCACATTTCTCAATCATTTCTTTATCTGAAAATGACACTTTATGAATTGTTCCAAGCTCTTTGTGTTCAAATTCAACAAACTCTTTATGTTCAAATTCAGCTTTAGAGAGATTTTGATCTGTATCTTTGCTTTCTTTTGAATGAGGTTTGATATCTTTGGCAAGTTCGGGCTTTTGATTTTTGTTTTTCCAATTTTCTATACATAAATCGATTATATATTCTTTATTTTTGAGATTTTTTAAGTAAAAAGCCCCTGTATTATTTTTTTCTAACTCACTAGCCTTGAATCCTTGAATATCTTTGTCCTGCTCCAAATTATTAATAAACTCTTTAAATTGATTTTTTAGTAGAGCATTAAAGTCTTTTTGAAACTTTCGCCAATTTTGAGTTTTAATAAATTCAGATTTAAAGCTTGCATAATGCTCTTTAGAATCAAGTGATGATGATTTTTTAATAGCATGCTTTTCATTTTGAATGGCAATGATGTCGTCAATAATTAGATTTAAATCTTCTTCTAGGCCTATTTTTTTTATTTTTTGGTTTTTTATATCTTTTTTAATTGATTCTATTTCTTTTTCGTAACCTTTTAATTCTGGATTTAATTGATCTTTCCTTTCTTTATACCTTCTTTTTAATTCAGCTGTGTTGGAAGTAAATCCTTTAATTTCTTTAATCATATCAAAGTGTTCTTTAATAAATTTAAATTGTGTGTTCCAGACAGATTCATTTACTGGGATACTGAAAATAAGAGATATGTAGTTATCTCCAAATTCAATATCGGAAATTTTATGTGAAGTAACTGAAACTATATAGTGGATTAAACTTTTGATGTAGAATTGTTTTTGAGTTCTACTGTAAAGATGCATCATTCCCAATAAGAAGTAAACGGTGATTGAATAATTTTTAGTAGAACTATCAAGAGATTCTTTTAGTTTTTCAGTTCCAATATCTGAAAGATTTATAAAGTCATTTACAATTTTAGACAACCTTCTTTTCGGATTGTAAATAACGCCCTCATTATGAACAAATCTCATTTCATCTAATTCCAATATAAAATTGTCGACTTCTGATTGCAGTTGTTTTGTATCTACTTTTTTCTCTCTAAAACCCTTTATAAGAACACCTAAGTAATGATTTTTACCTTGAAAAGATCTAGTTGAAAAATAATTCAATGAAATGCTAAGAACTTCATTTAATAATAAAAAATAATTTTGGTATTCTTTATCTATAGATTTACTGATTTCAATAAAAAATTTACTATCTCTATTGCTCTGAAAAAGAACTAACTGTAATAGTATTGGAATAGAAAATTCAGGTTCTAAATCTTCAGATGAAATTCGCCATTGATTTTCACGCCAAATTATTTTTGATAAGAAGTTTTCATACTCCTTTTTTTCATAAAAATAAGAAATGCCTAGCCCTCCTTTTAATGCATCTGTTTCTGCAACATTGATTATATTTCTCTTAAATTGAGAAAAATTACAAATCTCAAGATGCTCTATTGAGCTTTTTATTTCTATTGCAACAAAATTATTTAATGTTTTAAAACTACTCCATCTTTCATTATGTTTTTCTTTTCCAAACCATCCAATTTTATCAACTTCAGATAAATCAATTCTTCCCTCATTTCTTAGTTTTAATATTGTTTTTTCTGAAAGTTGAAGACAAAAATCTCCTGGTAAAAATCTGACTTCATTTTTTTTTGAAAAATCTTCGAAGGATTGCAGGGAATCCCAATCAATATAATCAGATATAATTTCTTGTGATGTCAGTATTTTTTGGTCAACACTAGCAAGTTGCTCTTTAGAAACTGTTCTAACGAGATTCCTTTCTAAATCAAATGATTTATTAGATTTATTAAAAAGGGAGGTCATCATCGTCATCATCGTCCTCATCATCATTATTTTCTGTATCTTCCCCTTCTGTTACTGGCCAAAAATTATCACGCTGAATTTTCTGAATCTTATTATTTATATCTTCTTCAGACTGTTCTAATGGATTTTCTCCTGCGTTAATAAAAAGGAAATTATCTGTATCTTTTTCAATTCCTTCTGGTAATCTGCAATATACACCAGAATCATTTCTGTCTACATAACTACATATTACTCTTTTCTTAGCTCTGGTAAATACCATAAAAAATGTATTTTTAATAATAGCTTCTTTTTGTTCAGGGCTAAGCTCAAATCCTGTTCTCCACATATCATCTTCTTTATTGTCCTTAAACATAGATTTAAAATCTAATTTTTTCTCCTCTGTATCAGGAAAAAATAAATAATCAAATTGTAAGCCTTTTAAGCTATGAACAGTAGAAAAAAGAACAAGCTTAGGATTTTTAAAATCGAAATTATTTAGCATACTTTGTCCAGATTTTTTAGTTGCAAGCTCTCCCTTGATACCTCTTTTTAGTAGTTGATTTCTTATATGCTTTACATTATCAAGGTGAGTGTGGGTTACTACAATTTGACTATCAGATCCATCATCTTTAGATTGAATAGCTTTAATTCTTTCCGCTATTGCATCATACTGATGATCTGTGCTTTCTGCATGAATAAAAAGGTTTGGTTGATTTCTAGCTCCTGAAATTGCGGTTTGATTTCTAGTTATGGGCTTTAAAAAATTATCTTTTTTTTCTCTTAGCTCAATAACGTCAAATTTATTCTCTGTTATAAAATATTGTGCAAGCACGGCAATCGTTACAGGGTTTCTAAAATTAACATCAAGAGAATGTCTATCTAGCGTTGTATCATTATTGAGTTTTTTAAAACCTTCATGAGTTTCATGCATTCCATGCCCAAATATTTGCTGAGTGGCATCTCCTAACCATACTTGATTCTCAGATACTGCTTTAACAGTTATCAACATATTCTCTTCAAAATCCTGACATTCATCTATCAAAACTGTTTTACCGTATGGATTAACCCCAATTGATTTTGCAACTTTATTTGCAATCTCTTTTTTGGTCATGGTTGAATCAAGACCATATTCTTCCCATGCTTTAAGTCTATTATATCTTTTTGCAAAAGGATGATTAGATAGCCAGCTTGAATCTTTTTCTATAGCGTCATAATCTCTTAAACATTCCCAAATACGCATTCTAGGTTCAGCTCTGGTATGAAAATATTGTACTGAATTACTTAAATCTTCGTCAATATGATTAGTATTTTTAAATTGATCTTGAACAAATTTCTCTAACATTTTTGTAAAAACTATAAACTTAGCTGAAACTTGCTTTTTATCTAGCCTTATAGCTGCCATTGTGGCTAGCAGAGTTTTTCCTGCACCAGCACATCCAGTTAATAATATACTACGACCTGGTGACGAGGCAGTATCAACAAATTTTTTTTGTTTATCAGTTAAATCGTTGTAAATAATGTTTGAAAATGCTTTGTCATTCATAGTAGTGCCCTTTTTTTCATTGCTCTAAATAGTTCTATATATAGAGTTACGATAAGAAAAAGATATTGTTTCAATATAAATATAATTTAAGAATTTTAAAATTATAAAAAATTATCATTTAAATATTCTTCTACATATAACTATATTTAGAGTTATGTCTTTAAGTAATATTAATTTTAAAAACTATTATAGCGGTTCTATGGGACATAATCTATTAGATTTACTATATACCCCCTGCCTTAAAAATTCTATTAAATATGATAGAGTCGCAGGATTCTTTAGCCCTAAAGTTCTTTCAGCTGCTGCTGAAGGAATGGCATCTTTTGTTCAAAATGGCGGAAAATATAGACTAGTTTTTAGTAAGCATTTGTTCAAAGAAGAAGATTATGATGCTATTAAGGATGGATATACAAAAGAGTTTGAAGACGACTTCCTGTCCTGTATTGATGAACTAAGACAATCAATGAAAGATCGTCCAAGAAAAATATTGGGATGGATGATTGCCAATGGACATTTAGAGATTAAAATAGCATTCAAAACACCTGACAATGCCCTTCTTCACTCTAAATGGGGTAATTTTGAGGATAATAGCGGAAATAGGCTAAACTATAGCGGTTCAATTAATGAAACCGAAAATGCCTGGGTTAGACAAGTAGAATACTCTGATGTTTTTTGTAGTTGGAACGAAGGTGATAAATCTAGAGTTGATCAAAAGTTTGATTTATTTGAGACTATTTGGAATAATGAAGCCCCCAATATAAATGTTTTGGAGTTTACAGAGGTTCAAAAAAATCAATTTAGAATCGATAATGATATAGAAAATCAACAACAATTCAGTGAGCAATGCGAATTATATGACAGCGAAAGAGCTGAAGAGAAAGAAAATCCTCCTCTCTCCCCTTACAAATACCAACAAGAAGCAATAGATGCATGGATAGATAATGATTATAAAGGTATTTTTGCTTTGGCGACAGGTTTGGGCAAAACATTCACCTCCCTGTTTTGCGTTAAAGAATATGCTAAGTTGCATGATAGTAAATATCTTTGTGTAATTGTATGCCCTTCTGAGTCATTAATCTATCAATGGAAGTCTGAGGTAGAAAAAATTTTAGATAAGACCCCATTGGTGTTAATGGATGAAAGTAATTGGTCTGTTAAGCTAAAAGAAGAAATTGGTAGTTTAAATAATGATTATGAAGATAACCTTGTCTGCTTAGTAACATATCATACTTATTTTAAACCAAATTTTACATCAAGCATTGAGCAATGCGATAAAAATAAGATTATTATTTGTGATGAAGTGCATAATTCTGGAGCAAAAACTTGGAGAAAAGGCTTAATAGATGATTTTGATGCACGAATAGCTCTAAGTGCTACACCAAAAAGACATTTTGATGATGAAGGATCTAGTATAATTGAAGAATATTTTGATGGAGTAATAATAGAAAGAGATTTGGAATGGGGTATTAATAATGGCCCCAAAGAAGGTGAAACATTCCTTTCTCCTTACTACTATTCTGCCAAAGAAATAGATTTAACAGAAGAAGAGCTTGTTGACTATAGAAAAGTTACGCAAGCCATGGTAATTAATTATAATCCAAATGTATTGTTACAAGATGATAAATGGATGGGACTTGCTAATAAGCGAGCAAAAATTATTAAGAATGCTGAAAACAAGCTTGTTGAACTTAAACTGTTGCTAAAGAAGTTGGACTATAATCTTGATGGTGGTTTTATTTTTGCTGGAGGTAGAAAGAATGACGAAGAAGGAAGTAGTTTTTTTGAAAAAGTACAATCCATCCTTGAAAAAAATAAAATGAAATATAGAAGATTTATATCAGACGACGCTAAAGAAGACCGTAAAACAGTTCTTAATCAGTTTAAAAGCAAAAGACTTGATGCTATACTGGCTATAGACTGTCTTGATGAAGGTATTGACATTCCTAATGCAGAAACAGCAATCCTGTTAAGCAGTTCAAGTAACTCAAAACAGTATATACAAAGAAGAGGAAGAGTTTTAAGAGTTCCTAAAGACAATAAGAATAAAATAGCAAAGATTTATGATTTTATTTGCATCCCTCCTCCTGCCGAAAAAAAGTCTTTTTTTATGGAACAGTCATTAATAAAAAAACAACTAAACAGATTTAAAGAATTTTCAGATATATCGCTTAATAAAGATGAAAATCAAAAATTAATTGAAAAAATTGCAGATAATTGGGAAATTGAACTATGAAAAATAAAGAAAATATAATAGATAAAAATCTTGAAATTATGCAGTCTCAAGCAGAAAAAGTGGATAGAATAGAGCATTTTAATTTTTTAAAACACCTAATAAATCTTCAGTCAATGCATAAATATAACGTTATAACACAATTTGAAGCTGACTATATGAGTACATTAAGAGCGCAGCTTAAAAAGTATGAAGATAGAGGTTAAATGAAGATTAATAAGATTATTCTAAAAAACTATAGGCAGTTCAGAGGCGTTCATACAATAGATTTTTCCCCTAAAAAAAATAAAAATATTAATATTATTCTTGGAAATAATGGTTTTGGTAAATCCAATACTTATTCAGCAATTAATTGGTGTTTATTTGGCGATGATCAACAAAAACATCAAAGATTAAATTTTAAAGTTAGAGATGATTTAAAAATTGGTAAAACAAAAAAGGTCTCTGTTATTATTGAGTTGAAAGGTAAAGATGAAAATAACAAAAATAGAATCACTACAATTGAAAGAATCGAATCATTTAAAAAAATTCAACATAAAAACATAGCAGCAGGTACACCTTCCAAAGCTCGTTCTAAAAAGAATGAGTTTTTTCTTAGCTATTACACAACACAAGGCCTAAAAGAGCTAGAAGGAGTTCCAGCTGAAAATTATCTTAATAATAAAATTATTAGCACTGATATAAAAGACTTCTTCTTTTTGGATGGTCAACAAATTCAAAAATTTGTTTTAAAAAATAGCACAACTGATATTTCAGGTCATCTTGATATTTTAACAAGTATAACAGATATGCAAGGCGTTTTAAAAAATCTTACAACCTTACAAAAAAAATTAGAAAAAAAAGCACCTTCACAATCTAATTCAGAACTAGAAGAAGAAATTCATGAAAAAAGAAATCAGGTAAATAATCTCACAGATACCATGAATCATTCTAAAGAGAATGTTCAGAGATTAAACGAACAAAAACAACGCATAGAATCTAAAATTTTAGATTTGAAAAAAAGGGTTTCTACTCACTACGAAACTAAACTAATCATTAATAAAAGAAATGATCTTGACAGAAGAATTCTTCAATGCCGAGAAAATATTTCCATGACTCAAGAAGCAGACTATCTCAATATTATTGAACATTTTGCTGGAACAGTTGCTAATAAACATTTAAAAGAATATAAAAATCTAATTGATAAGAAAGTAGATGACGAAGATTTACCAAAACCTACGATTGAAGGCGCAGATGACATTATTGATTTTATGATTGATGAAAACAAGCTTGTTATTCAGGATAAGATTTTTGCTGATATTAAATGGAAGAAAAGTATCGATAAGGATAAGTTTAAAAAATCTATAGAAGATTATAACGAATTTGCTATGAGCCAAAGAGACTCTAAGATGGCAAAAATAGCTCTTGAAGTAAATGATTTTGTAGTAGCAGCACTTGCTGATACAAAACCTAAAGAAGTGCTTCAAGAATCGAAAGACGCGTATCAAAGAATTAAAGACTTTAATACAAGTTTAGATAAAATGCTTAAAGAGCATGTTGATTTAACAAGCCAGATTGGTGATGGCGGAGCAGAAAATATTAAAAATGATGCGGCTGAACTAAGAGGTAAAGAAAATTTACTATCTGATTTAAATATAGAATATGGTGCTTATCTTAGTAAGTATCAAAGTTCAGAAAAGCAAATTAAGGAAATTGAAAAAGAAATTAATAAGAAAGAGTCCAAGTTGGGCAAAACTTCTAATATTCATCATGAAATTAACTTTATTAAGCGATCTATAGAGATTTTAAAACCTTCTATTGCAGAAACAAGAGCAACGATTCTTTCATCTACAAACAAAGTATTTGCAGATTTGTTTGAACAAAATATATTAAAGAAAAACACCTATGATGTTAAAATAAAAGATGACTATTCTTTAGATATAATGCACAGGATAAGAATTGAAGATATGCTTCCAAGAGGAAAAGAACCTCTAATTTCAACAGGTGAGCAATTTTTACTAGGATACTCTTATATGCAATCCATGCAAGAAAGCGTCCAACTTCGCTTCCCTATTATCATTGATACTCCTTTAAGTGCAATTGATATGGATTTAAGAGACGGAATTATGAATCGTTTTGTTGATCTTGCAAATCGATTTGACTATTTGCAATTTACATTCTTATTTACCAATAGCGAATTAACGCCTGACATAGAAGCTATACTAAAGCCTAAGATAGGTAAATTTATTAAAATACATGCTGTCGATTCAGGAGATAAAAGTACAGAAGATTCTTACTATGAGGTCCTGTCATGAGTAAATCTAAATATATAATTTTAAAAGAAAGATATTACACAGATGAAAAAAAGACTGAGCCCACATGGCTAGAAGTTAAGAATCATCCTATATGGAAAAAGATTACAGGAAAAGAAATAGATAGATTGACAATTTCAATGATGGCAACAGTGATTGGGTATCATTACAAGTTACGTAAAACAGGAACTTTTGGGTTGAGTATTGGAGGATGGCTTCAAAATCCACATACCGGTAAAAGAAACGAAAAACAAGAAAAAGCAATTGCTATTATGGTTGCAATTGCTGTTAAAGAAGAGAGTATTGAAATTCTTAATGAGGATGCTAATGATATTCAAAATATTTCACATGAGTATGGAAATGGCGGTGTTTACAAGTTACTTGAAATAATTAATCAAGAAAGTGAAAAAGTTATATTTGATACACTACAAAGTATTATGAGAAAGTCTATTTAAAAGCGTTTTTCCTATATTTTCTACACAACCTATTACCAGTGCATTTCCCATTAAAAAAGCTCGTTTACTATCAAGTAAATTATAAACAGTACCATCCTTATTTTTACCAAATTCTGTAAAATTATCTGGAAACATATTTAATCTCTCTAGTTCTAGCGGTATTAGTCGTCTAGACTTACCTGAGGATGTCTTAATAAGATGTTTGCTTCTAGATGCAGACTTACCTCCTTCGGCAGTTAAAATCGTGCGGGAGGGCTTATTTAGAGCGTCATACAAGTTCATTTTTCCTATTCTTATATCATACTTAAATCCTGATTTAGACGTTCTTGCAAATGTTCCACCAAATTTATGGTGTTCCCATTTTTTAATATCTTCTTTGCTTACATAATATTCATCTGGAATATTTTTATCTTTTTCAAGAATATCATTTAAAACCTTATACTTGCCTTTATAATTATTCTTGATATCATAGGTTAAATACTCCCTATTATGATTAATTCCATAATTGAAGAATTTTTTTGGAGAGCTATATTTAAAAGCGCTAAGTGTACCCTTTGGCGCAGGATTAAATGCTTTGAAAACTTCATCTAATGATTTATTTCCCAGACTATACATTAGATCTAGTGAATCGTTGCGATTTTTCATGAAAGGAAAGGCCTCTTCTAATATTAATTTATTCCCTTTTTTGAATTTTTTATAGATTGGAGTATTATTCTTAAAGCAAAAAAAGAAAACTCTCTTTCTTCGCTGAGGAAAACCATATAGAGAAGAATCAACTACCATCCATTCCACCGTGTATCCTCTGTCATTTAATGAGGCAAGCATATAGGCAAAATCTCTGCCTTTTTCCAATGCAGGAGATTGTAATAATCGATTTACATTTTCAAATAAACAATAAGAAGGTTTTTTCTTGTCAATAACTTCTAAGATTTTATACCATAAATTTCCCTTTTTTCCTTCTAAGCCCTTCGATGTAGCTAGCGTTTGAGCAACTGAAAAATCTTGGCATGGGAATCCTGCTGTTAAAAGTTCAAAATCTGGAATGTCGTGATTTTCTTTAATAACTGTATCAATATCAGTATTTGATAGCGTTTTATCGCCAAAATGATAGCGATATACGTCAGCTGCGGCTTGATTTCTAGGAGTAGATGGTTCATATTGATTAGTCCATACACATTCAAACCTACTATCTGCTTTTTCAAGCCCAACTCTAAATCCACCTACCCCGCCAAACAATTCAACAAAACGCATTAAAACTCTTTATTTGACCAAGCCATAAATTGATCGAGGTTTAAAATTTTTAAATCTTTAGAAAAATTATCCTTTACGTACAGTTTATTTTTCCAAGCTTCTTTTAGCCAAGTTACAGCAGGAATAATAGCATCACCACCATGTACAAAAACACACATAGGTTCTGGAAAATTATTTTCAATAAAATTCATATAAAAGTATGGAATTTTCTCAGATACGCTACCAGATCCTTGTTGCCACTTACACTCTAATCGAAAATATAAATCATCTTTAAAAATTCGATATTCTGAAAAACATCTGGGATTATTGTAAATACTCTTGTAGTAATTTCTTCCTTTGACAATCACTCCACCTGGATATAGTTCGTTAATAAGGCTTGGCCAATCATTATGGCGCATTATTTTATCCATCTCTTTTGAATGAATAACAGTTAAACCCTTATCTTCAAGTTGGGTAATAATATGCCTTTCAAATATTTGACCATTAATATTTGCTTGTGTTCCACCTTGTAATACCATATTTCTCCTAATAGTTTGTAATAATTAGCTCAGAGACCTTCTTTCTAGAACTGCTTTTTGATCCTACCGAACGACTTACTAATATCTGCTTCATATTATATCCATTGTATATTTCTTTTGTTTTAGGCGTTCCTGAATTTGACATCATAAATTTTGCTCCCATATCCGTTAATTTATCGCAAAATCCTTTAAGATCATAGTGCATTTGTTCCGTGAAGTCATCCTTAGCATATTTAGTAAAAGATGCACTATTGACTGGTAGGTATGGAGGATCAAGATATATAAAACTTTCTGAATCTAATTTAGGTAAGATATCTAGATAGGAGTGACATCCAAACTTAATTTTTTTGAATATATTTGAACAATTTCTTAGATTATCTTTATCACATATAGTCACTTTTCCTGAGCTGGTCCTCCCCTTTGGAACATTAAACTCTCCCTTACTATTTTCTCGATAAAGTCCATTGAAACAAGTTTTATTTAAATAAATAAAAAGTGCTGCTATTTCATACCTGCTATCAAGCCCTCTATTAAATTCCGTTCTTTTTTCGTAATAGTAGTCTTCATTTATATGATGATTCTGTTCATGTATTTTTAAATGATTGATAATTGATTCAACATCAGCCTTAATACATTTGTAGGTAAGAATCAATTTAGGGTTAATATCAGATAAATAGGCGTTATGAGGCTGTAAATTAAAAAACATCCCACCTCCACCAATCATTGGCTCAAAATAATCGCGATTACTGAAATCTGATGGTAGATAAGCTTTTAAAGTATTTGCAAGGGTATATTTACCTCCAGCCCATTTAATGAATGGTTTACTAGTCATCTAAGTCGTCGTAAAATGATGAGTCAATATTTTCTGGTAAACCAACATCGCTCTCAGGAGAAATATACTTGATTTCTATTAATGAACTTTCTAAAGTATTTTTAATCACCTCAAATGACTTTCGCTCCTCTTTTATGAATCGTTTAAAGACAACTTCTTTTTTATCGATTCTACTTTTTTGTTCATCAATTTCGTCCCAAATATTTGACATTTGGTTGATAAATTTTTCACTCGTTATATAATCAAATACTTCTTCAGGAGCACTAGTTTTTCTCGCTTGAGCAACGTCAATCATTGAACTTTTTTCTATAATACCTTGCCTAGTTATGGCAAGTGCGCTTATATAATATCTAGGTTCCATTCTACAAATCAGGATATTTTTCTGCTTAAAGAAAGGTAAAGAACCGTCTACATTTTTTGGATATGATCTTGTAATAATTACCCCTGTATCTATACTACTATCTTTCATATCTGCTTTCAATTTAGGTATCCATCCATTTGAGAAACTTTTAGTATTTTTTACCTCAATAGCAATTTTAGCAGTCGCTTTCCCTTTTCTTTCATTGATTTTTATAATCCAATCTGCTCCACTTTTACCCCTCTTTACTTCTTCAATAACATCATCCGGGAAAGCTTGTTCTAGTTCTCTTTGTACAATATTCTCTGCAGCTTCTCCGGAAACTTGAACTTGGGATCGACTTCCGCTTGCACCCACATCCTCATTAAGATTTGCAACTTTTGATGTCAATTGATTATTTAACTCCACTAGAGAAGCTTGCTTTTGTCTATTGAGTAACTCATTTGCTTTTACTGCTTCCTGAATAGCTTTTTGTTGATCTTGTTCTTGGGCTTTGACTGCTGCGTCAACAGCTTTTTGTTGTTCTTGTTCTTTGGCTTTGACTGCTGCGTCAATAGCTTTTTGTTGATCTTGTTCTTTGGCTTTGACTGCTGCGTCAATAGCTTTTTGTTGATCTTGCTGTTGGGCTTTGACACCCTCTTGAATTTCTTGTTTTATTGAATCTTGAATATCAACGTTTTCACCACAATGAGGACATTTAATTTTGTTCATTTAACTTCTCCAGTTAATATTAATGATTTAATCGTCATAATCTCTATTCACTCCAGCAATATCATCTGCTATATCTCCAAAAAAGAACCAAGAGACAAGATAGCATACCCAAAACGCACCGATAGTAAGCCAATATCCTTCCATAAACACAAGTTCTTGTAAATTTGGTGTCATATATAGAATGAAAGTTAAAACGACTAACAGTATTGTAATACAGCCCATGCTAAAATATATTAAATATTAATGTATGTATCCCTACTTAAGATTATGCGCATATAACTTGAGCAATATTAAAGTCTAAAAACTTATCGAAATCAACAGCTATAATTTTAAATTCCATGGTATACAGTGTTTTGCAATACTTGCATCCAACACGATATAAGATTACTTCATCCCCCTCTTTATTTAAATCTAGTAATGAAAAGTATACACCAGTTTCTTTAAGTGGCTTTTCACACACTAGGCATGAATGTCCTGTTGTAAGTTTTTTTGCTTTTTTAAATTCATCAGAATTTGGATCAATACATTGTATCATATAGGTAAGTCTCCTTTTTGGTTAGTTATGTTGTGCGAGGGATAAAAAGGATTATTTCAAATCGTAATAATATCTCTACTATATTAACGGCATTCTAAAATTTAATTACAAGTTTTATATTTTATTTTTTAGGTTTTTCGACAGTTAATTCAAAAAATTTAGCTGCTCCACAAGTACGTGCTCCTTTTACAACTACATCAATCCTGCAAATTCTAAGCACCAGTTGATTAATGTTATATCGTTGCGTTAAATAAATCAATTCATTTCTCTTTGCTAATGATTGATTAGAAGTTTTAAAAGGAAATGGTGTAACTTGTCCACCTGCACTTTGTCCATCCATCCAGTAATCTATTAGAATCTTTGCACTTCCTTTTTCTTTGATCTCTTTATTAATCCTTGATCGATAGGATGAATCAATTAATCCTGCAACTAATTTATAATTACTTATTACCATTTTCATAAACTCTCCTTTGTTGTTTTCAGGACAGAAATAAAAAAACCCTCATCAGAGGGTTTAAGATATTATCTACTAGAGAATATTGTAGATAATTAGCATGATATTAATCAAACAAGGAATATAACAATGTCAGAAAAAAACTAATTATCTACACTTTTCAAATTTTAAGTAGCACATCTGTCACTTGACAAACCACCGTGGCATTTTGCTCGGTTGGTGGGAATATTCCCGTCCTGATGATACTTTAATTTAATTTATTATATCTTTTAAAAAAGCAAAATTATACTATATTTTTTCTGAAGCAGATATAAGTGATTTGAGTTTATTTATATTGCTATTAATTAAAGACTTTTTGAGATCTACATCATGAATACTTGATATGATAGAATGTTTTTCTTTTTCATACCTTAATCGTATTGTTCGTCTTTTTTCTTTAAAATGTTTTGCTTCTTTGGTTACAGATTTAAGTTCTGCATTTAATTCAGCTAACATTTTTTTTAATTCTTTTTTATTTAATTTTGAACTCATAAATAAAAATATAAATATTTTAGAACATTTGTTATAAAAAATATTATATAAAGTATGAAAATGAAAAAATTATAATAATTTTTTAATTTGCGAAGCAGCATCAACAATAGCAGATTCTGATGATCTAAACTTCCACCCTAAGATATCTCGTGCATTATTGGAATGATAAATACGAAGAATATCTATATCTTTTAAAAAGAAGGATAGCTGTTTATCAAACCTTCCTAATATTCTTGCTAAGATAGTTGGAAGATTTCTTTTAGGTGCTTTAAACCCATTATCATTGAGCACTTTAGCAATTTCAGGAAAGAACATATGATTATTGGATGCGATAAAGCGTTTACCAGGAGCTTTATCATTAACCATGGCTTCAAAGTGTAAGTCAGCCACATCTTTAATATGAACGATATTAATACAAATATTTAAGGTGAATGGCATTGATCCATCAATTAAACGCTTCACAAGAATATTAGAAGCACCAATATCATCTGATAACGAATTACCAAAGACCATCGAAGGATTAATAGCTACTGCTTCCATGTCCGTCTTCCCTTCATGCTCTTTCATAAAGTCCCATAAATATTGCTCCGCTTTGGTTTTACTGGTTTGGTAAGGACCTACATCCATGGTTAAATCAGTCCAATCGGTATCATCATATTCATTTTTGTGATTTGACCCTCCTACGGATGCAACGGATGATGTCATGACAAAGCGTTTGATATTATTCTTTAAGGCAGCGTTAAGGCATCGTTTTATGCCATTTACAGCAGGTTTTACTACAATATCATAATCATTAGAATTCGTAGTAGGAATTGGTGAGGCAATATGTTGCACATAGTCACATCCTGCAACTGCTTCATCCCACCCTTCATCTTTTAATAAATCAAGTTCACAGAATTCAAGCATTCCCTTTGTAGATACTTCTTTTTCTACGGCATCAATGACTTCTTGTTTACGGTCTAACGAACGTAATGATGTTCGAACTTGATACCCTTCTTGAATGAGTTTTGAGATTAAATGTAGAGATATAAACCCTGATCCGCCGCTTACAAATACTTTTTCCATATTAAAATTTATAAAAAATTTGAAACAAAAATGAAAATTAAATGTATATAGAATATGAAAGCGAAATCAAGAGGCACAAACAACGGAGTTAAAATAAATGAATAATATTGAAAAGTTTGTCCTTGGCGGAGTAACACTCTGCATCGGATCGCTTCTTTTCATCATGAATGAAACAGAAGAAGTAATATTAACCTCTAACACAACCTTTGATCAAGATGTTACAAAAATCGTTATCGCTGACGTAGCAGAACAGGTCACAGAAGACGTTAGTACCCCCCAACCACTAGAAGTGTCAGTGATTGCATTTGAAGACGAATCTAATATGATTGTAGATGAATGGGATAATAAAAATATGTTAGCTAAGAATGGAGATATCAGTTTCAGGGAAGCATTTGCTAATGCACGAACACAGTTAGGCCCTGGCCAAACCTTTGAATGGTATGGAGAACGATATACTACCGATTATTTTTATGAAATTAAGACAGTTGTAGGAGAAGTCGTTATTGTCAATAATAACGAAGGCAATCTAGAGCTAGAACAAAAAGAGTCCTTAGCGGACGTTGAAGAAATTGTCACGTATCGTGATAACGAAGAAGTGAAAGTATCTTATGAACATCTCTTCCCTGAGGCCATTGCAGCAGCCAAGAAGAATGGAACATATGATGATTCAAAAATTATGAGTAATGATTAAGCAGTAAGATTTTCTCAGTGTTACCTTCAAACAAGAAAGGCGCTTGGTCGAAAGCGCCTTTTTTATTTAAACATACGTTTTAATTGTCTTTTCGTATCCCAATACCTTTGATGCTCTCGCACAAAATACTGTAATAAGTATAAGCATTTATCATAATCATAATCAGATTCGGCGCTATAGTATTTAGCTATCATCTTGACAAGATCGCTATCGGAAGTTATTCGAGATAAAGATTTCATTCTGTCGCGTAAAGAAAGCGATTTAAAATCAATTCTATTTAAATCAACAATCGAAAAACTATACTCATTACCCTGTTGTGTAATTAAGACATTTCTACGGGTATAATCCAAGTGATCTATCCCCTGATGATGCAATTCTAAGGTAAACTTCATAAAAGCCGTCCAAAGGGTTTCACTGTCTTTAAATGGAGTCTTATTATCACCTCTTTCTGTAAATAAGACGCTTAAATCATAATCAGATGAATAGTATTCAGAGATATAGAAGCTTTCTTGAAATTGTAATCCTGTATAGTGCTCTAAATATGCTACGGGTTCTGGTGTATGAATTCCTTTTGAAAGGAGGATATTGGCATAATCAAACGAGCGCTTTGCTTTGGATGGAAAAATATTACCGTAAGTATAGCTCTTGATAGCAGTTGGTTTTTTAAAGGATTTAACCACGAATTTTTTATTATCTAAATCGATAATTTTTAAATGATTACGCCCTGATTTAATCGATTCTCCTGTTGAACGAAAATTCTTTTTGACGTCAAGAATTGCTTCTTTAAGAAAAGAGTATTTAGGACTGATATTATATTTCAATGACATATGAGGTTGAAATATATTTAAACTTCTGGAACGGGCATACTACTTCCAAATATTTTTTTCAAATCTGAAAAGCCACCAATAGGAACGCCATCTACAAAGATTTGTGGCACAAAAAAGTCTTCAATCCCCACTTCCTTGAGCTTTAGTTTTGAAATACTATATTCATCAACATCTACTTCGGTGTAGCTAATATTTTCTTGATTTAGAAGCATCTTAGCTCCTTTGCAGTATCCGCACCACGTAGCGGTAAAAATAGTTACGCCTGCATCGTTAAAATCTGCTCTAGTAATTGTATCTTTGGTAAAGGTTGGATTACTATTTTTAATAACGATGGCTTCTGTAATATCTCGCTCTTTTACTTGATAATAAAAAAAGGTCGCAAAAAAGACACCAAAGGAAACTAGTATAGCCAGAATTAGGGATTTTACTTTATTCATCTGTAACGAAAATTAAAGAAATTAATAATAAGGCAATAGGATACATTACATTCTTGGAACCGAATGGATCTCCCCAAACAGCATAATGCATATAAGCTGCACCCACCATAACAATTGCAATCATCGCTGCCCCAAGCTTCGTTAAGATGTCGTATTTCATGCCTAATAACATAAATAAACCACCAACAAACTCAAAAAGCACAACCAAGTAAACCAAGAATAATGGTAAAGCTCTTGATATGCCTTCACCGTCAACAATTGGCCACTTTCCCATCCCAGCTTTAATAAAAATAAACGCAAGAAGGATACGCATGAAAAACATCACTCCTGCCCTGTAATGGGTTAAATCTGTATCTAATAATCTATTCATAACTTTTTCCTTATATACTTAAATGCGATCCATCACAATATGGTGCATTTTTAGATTCTTTGCAACCACATAAGTATGCTTCTTTACTATCTTCCGCTTTAAATACTATAGGCTGCATATCTGTCTTTGTATGACTTCCATCGCAAAATGGTTGATTGCTCGACTCTGAACATGCACACCATGCATAATTATTGTCTTTTTTAAGTGCTACTACATTTGGTTCTTTTTTATTACTCATTGTATTTCCTTTCTTTTATATACTTAAATGTCTTTCGTTGCAATAAGGAGCATTGTCGGATTGTTTACATCCACACAAATTAACCTCTGCATCCTTTTCTGCTTTTATAATCATCGGCTTCTCATCTTTAGCAATTAACCTTTGACCTTCACCTTTACTAGTGATCATATTGACATCAACCAAGGATTCAATAAGATTATTTTCTTTTTCATTTATCTTTTCATGACTACCATCACAAAATGGTTGATTTTTAGAGCCTGCACATTGGCACCAGGCGTAGGTTTTGCCTTTTTCTAGCTTTACAGCATATGGTTTATTTTTCATATTTATTTTTCCTTTCAAAAAAATGATATGAAAGTTTATCACCTAATATTAAATTACACAAGTAGGCACTATTTTTTAATATAGTAACATAAAGAGGACTATCATGAAAGAAACACAATGTTTTGAAGATATATGTGGATGCACTGTTGACTCATGCCCTATCACCTATTCTATGAAAATGATTGGCGGTAAATGGAGACCAATTATTATTATGAGAATTGCGCAAAATATTAATCGATTTGGTATTTTACATAGAGGGATAGATGGTATTAGTAAGAATATGCTAACAAGAGATTTAAGAGATCTTGAGAAGAATGGTATTATTTCTAGAAAGATTTTTGCTGAAATACCGCCTAGAGTTGAATACTCGCTGACTAAGAAAGGTAAAACGCTTGTTCCGGTATTTGATATGCTGAACGATTGGGCTTCAGACTATATTAAATAATACCTACTTTTTTGGGGGTAGTAAGATAAGTTTTGAAGTGCGTTCTGTATATGCTAAATATTCAGCATCAGTCCCCCATCTTTCTTTTGCTATATCATCTAATAAGTTTATTCCACTTACCTTCGTAAGTAATAAATAAACAAATACAGGCGATATTAACGTAGCTAACTGCCATCCAGATAGTACTGGAAAAGCTAGAAAGGCAACACCAATCCACAAAGTAATTTCACCAAAATAATTAGGGTGTTGAGACCATGCCCATACCCCAGTTGTAATAAAGCGACCTTTATTGCCTGGATCTTTTCTAAACTGTCTTTTTTGACTATCAGCCATGATTTCAATAATAAAACCGAATATCCATAATCCAATGCCTATATAGCCTATTACACCGATATCTAATGAGGTTTTTGACGTGATAGCAGCAAGACCTGCGCCCATCGTTACTAAGACCCAAAGACCACCTAGAGTCCATAGATTTAAAAAACGAATAAATTTTGTTTTAATCACATCTAATCGGACATCTTTTCCATCTTTTTTAATTCGAGTGAATAAGAATAATCCTAAACGAGTAGCCCAAATAATAACCATACTGCAAATAATTAAACCTCTCATATCAAGTGATGGACTAAGCATTGCTGCAGTTATAGCTGTAGCCACATAAGATGTTGAACCAATTAAATCAAAGTAATGATCTGTTTTGAGTATGTAAGATGGAATAAAAAATGTCCAATGCAATAAGAAGCCTATTGGAGCACAAATAGCAAATAAAGGCCATCCGTTCACCATGATACTTCCTTGACTACCTGCATTGATTAATAGTGTCGAAATTATAAGTGAAATTACTATTGCAATAGCTGCTACTTTTGTACTCATTTTTTCTCCTCGAAAAGTCTATCTATAGGTTTACGAACTTTGGTACGATATTGGTGACGGTCATCTTCAGTACGATACCCAACCGGCAATAATACCGTTGAGGTTAGATTTTTGTCGCCTAAGTCTAAAATTTTATCATATGCCTCCGTACTAAATCCTTCAAAAGGACAGGAGTCAATGCGCATATCTGCACAAGCTACCATGAGTTGTGATACAGCTAAATAACACTGTTTTTGCATCCAATGAAGCGCTTCTGCTTTATCGCGTCGGCCGATATCTGCCTTTGCAATGGTTCCATACAGCATAATCTTTGCTTTAGACTTCACTTTATCAATGTATCCGCGCTCATCATCTGCTTGCCTTGCTTGCTCCATCAAATCGATAAATTCATCAATATGTTTAGATTCTACATTCTTATAACTGCAAAATATAAATAGGTGGGAGCAATCACGAATTTGGGATTGATAATAAGACTCTTTGTAGAGCTTATCTTTTGTTTTTTGATCGGTAACAACAAGCACCTTATATAGCTGAAATCCATATGAAGACGGTGTTAACTGAACCGCTTCTTTGAGTGTAGCAATATCAGCATCACTCACTTTTTTATCGGTATCAAATTTTTTCGTGGCATAACGCCATTTCAGGCTGTCTATAATACTCATTTTATAAAAATCTTATCGGAATTTAAGGGCAATTCCATTACCATATTATCTTCTACCACTGTTACTTCATGAGAAGACTCTGATTTAAAACGTCTTAATACTCTTTTAGTTATTAGTTCATCTTTGTCCGGGATAATATGAATTAAGGCTAACATGCCGATATCAATTCCTTCTAGACGACTTAATAACCCTGGCTGGTCATCATAATCTACTAGATTAGCATGATAATTCTGAATATCATGGAACACTACCCCCATACGATCATTACCAACACGATAGGCTGCACGACTAATTTCAGCACTTTCCTGCTCTAGGATTGCTTCGTGAATCAATACATCTACTCCATTAGCAAAACTGTAATCGTCCATAAGGTCAGTATCACCTGAAATAATAACAGAGCGATTGCCCGCTACAATGCGGTAACCTACTGCTCCGTGAATTGGTCCATGAGGTACAGTAAACGCAAAAACTTCTATATTATTATCTTTAAATACGGACGTCTCACTTGTGGGTACATCAAATATTTTTGCTACCAATAATCCATTCTCTGCATCAAAAAAACCTTCTCCATGATGATTAACACGATGATTTCTATCTGGCTTATAAGCCAAATTAAATCCATCCACAACATTTTGTGTTAATTCGCCAGCGCCATAAACAGGCATTGAACTTGTTCTTCCACGCCCCCAAGATGCTAAGACTAGCTCGCCTAAACTTCCAATGTGGTCAGAATGAGTATGAGTTATAAAGACTGCTTCAATAAAGGCTGCTTCTAAGGTTCCCTGAGAAATGAAATTCGCTGTTGAGCGTGAACCCGAATCAAAAACATAATTTTTATTATTGATTGATATTACAACACTTTGTTGTGCAATATGCGGTGTAAGTGGAGTGCTTACACCTGTATAAACAATACGCAATACATCAGGCTGGTTAGGTGGTATAACAAGTAAGGGTTCAACAGCACGATCATATAATTGCTCTTTAATACTACCAGGAGACTTGATTGTTAATACAATTGCGGCGGTTGCTAGCATTAATACAGTAAAAAATAAGGCTAAATATTTTAAAATCTTACCCTCGGAAATAGAATTAAAACTCATTTTAAAGCGCTTTCAAGCCAGTTAGCATAATCTTCATCTACATTACTTGTTTTAATAGTAGAAATCTCCGGAGTATCATAATTGTGCAGTTCCTTAATTGTCTCATATACGTTCGCCTCTAAAGCTTGAGATGTCTTAATAAGCAACATTACCTCCCTGGACTCAACAATACGCCCATCTAGAACATATTTTGAGCGCATACGGGGAATAATATTAACACATGCAGCGTATCGATTGTTTAAGAGTGCGTTAGTGATATCTTTCATAGCCTTATGACTATCAGAAGTTGTTTTTATAATAAGCATACTATCTACTGATTTTCAACCCACTGAACCACAATATCTTGAAGAATATCCATAGGAACTGCTCCATTTTTTAAAACAATATCATGAAATGCTTGAAGAGAGAAGTTATCACCAAGTGTAGATTCAGCGTAAGCACGCAATTCTTGTATTTTTAACATCCCTATTTTATAGGAAACAGCTTGACCTGGCCATACTATATGACGTTCTACCATTCCAACACAATCACCCTCAGGGTTTGCTGTGTTGTTCATATAATAATCAATACCTTCTTCTCTTGTCCATCGATAATGATGAATCCCAGTATCAACTACTAAGCGACATGCTCTCCATAGTTCACCAGATAAACGACCAAAATCTGAATACGGATCTTTATATAGACCAATTTCTTTTGGTAGTGTCTCTGAGTATAATGCCCATCCTTCAGAATACACGCTATACCCACCATATTTTCTAAAACTTGGCATCCCTTCTACTTCGAGTTGAATTGCAATCTGCATATGATGCCCAGGGATTGCTTCATGGTACGCTAGATTTTCTAGCTTATAAATTGGCATATCCTGCATATTATACAAATTAGCATAATAGATACCAGGACGACTTCCATCGGCTTGGCCTCTGCTATAAAATGCTATTCCTGCAGAAGCCTCTCTGTAAGCTTCAACAGGTTTAACCACTAGAGGAATACTTGGGAGTCCATAGAATAATTCTTCTATACGAGCAGATAAGGTATCAACAACCACATTTACCTGATCTAAATACATCTGTCGTCCTTCTGGGCTCTGCGGATAATAAAACTGAGGGTCAGTCCTCATAAAATCAAAAAATTCTTGTAAGGTTCCTTCAAAAGCAACGGTCTCCATAATAGCATAAATTTCTTCATGAATACGAGCTACCTCATCTAAACCAATTTGATGTATCTCTTCAGCGGTGAGTCCTAGCGTAGTATACTGATCTAATGTGTGTTGATAATATTCAGCGCCATTTGGATACTTCCATACGCCGTCATTATTTGTAGCTTTTAATTGTTGTGCGGTTAAAAAATCAATAAAACTTCTATAAGCATAATTAACAGTAGTAACTAAGATCGCTTCCGCTTCACTTTTGTAGCGTAGCTTGATAGCATCCGCTAAGTCTGTAGCATCTATTTTTTTAACTAAATCTTCATAAATAACATTTTGTTTTTTTGCCTCTTCAAAAGGATACCCAGATATGATGTTTTTGGACACAGCAATTGCTTTAGGGTAAACAAACATAGGTGCGATTGTTCCCACTTCCTCTCTTAATGACATCTCTTCAATCAAATCTTCAATTAATGGTTCAATATTGCGTAATCTTCCTAAGTAATCTTGGATATCTCTTTCGTCTTCAATTGCATGGTAATTGATTAAAAATGACGGTATGGAAGAATGTTTTCCTCCTCTATGAGTAACCATATATTGACGAAATAGATAATCATCCGAATCTATTCTTCGTTCTAATGATTTTTCCATTAGACGATAACTTATTGCCGTTTTACTATCCAACTTTTCAATATTGATATTTTCATTTAAATAATCTAAATCAAAAATAGCTTGTCGCGCATTTTTTCTACTTCTTTTATAGGTTATATCATCCCATTTATCATAATTAGACTTATAGCCTAATCTTGACTGAAACTCAGGGCTATCTAACACCCTATCTTGAAAGACAGACTCAAAGAACTGATTGGCTTTTTTAATTTCATCTTGATCAACTTTCGAACCAGCGCAGGCATTAATTCCAAAAAATTGGAGCATTATAATAATGGATAATAGTCTAATATATCTTGTCATAATTGGCCTAATTTAATAACAATTCCGCAGACAATATGGTATTTTCTACTAACATAGCAATGGTCATTGGACCTACTCCTTTTGGTACAGGAGTAAGAGAGCTTGCTTTTCCTGTTACGCTTGGCTGATCTACATCCCCAACAATAACAGATTTTCCATCGCGTTCAATGCGATTAATACCGACATCAACAAGACAAGCGCCTTCTTTAATATAAGATGCATCTAAAAATTCAGGTGAACCCATTGCAGCTACTACAACATCTGCTTGATTCGTAAAATATTTTAAGTCTGACGTACCGCTATGACAGATTGTTACAGTTGCATTCCCTAAAGATTTTAAGCTCGAGAGCACAGAAACAGGTCTTCCAACAATATTACTACGACCCACTACGACTACATGCTTTCCATTCAAGTCTACATTAAAGTGCTTTAGCATGAACATAATTCCCTTGGGAGTACATGGAATAAATCGTGGTCGTCCTATCGATAATAAACCAGCATTTTCTGGATGAAACCCATCCACATCCTTTGTTGGATGAATCGCATGAATCACCTTATCACTATCTATGTGTTTTGGTAAAGGTAATTGGACTAAAATACCATGAAAGCTGTCATCTGAATTTATTTTTGCAATTAAATCGAGTAACTCTTCCTGAGAAACAGATTTATCTAAACGGTGAAGCTCAGATTTTAATCCTAAAGCATCAAAGCGTTTTGTCTTATTTCTAACATAAATTTGTGATGCAGGATCCTCGCCTACTAAAATAGCTGCTAGGCCAGGTGTTATGCCTTTATCTTTTAACGAGGAAATACGATCATGTAAACTATCATATAACGCATGACTTGCCTCTATACCTGATAAAATTTTTGTATCAAACATTTGACTCCCCCAACTATTATTTTTTAAACTATCTCTTCAATACGTTCAACCAAAGATTTAATCTTTGACTCTACCTCACCCTTAAAAGAATATTCTCCTCTTTGAGCGCTCATTAACTCATCAGAGATGTTCATTGCAGCTAAGATTGCTATCTTGGAAGCATTTAAAGATGATGGAGCTGTTCTTTGAATTTCAGCCATTTTTTCGTCAACTAAAGCTGCACACTCTCTAATATGAGCTTCGTTAACAGTGGCGCGAATAGAGTATTCTTGACCAAAAATTCTAACTTTAACAACTTTTTTATCTGAATTTTCCATAAATATCTTCCTGTTAATTATCTCTTAATTTAGCATTAAATTTCTTTGTTACCACACTTATAATTTCTGCAATAACTGCATTTACATCGTTATCTTCAAGTGTTTTTTTAACACTCTGAAATGACAGCTTAAACAACACATTCTTCTTACCATCTTCCTTTTTTGATTTATATATATCTACAGGGAATACATCTTGCATTATAGACTGATTTACAGATTTTATTGCGGCACAAACTTTACCTAGATTGGTGTTGCTGTCAAATTTAAAATTAAGGTCTCTATTGACTATAGGATACAATACAACATCTTGAACTTTAATGTTGTGGTTAAAATGCTCAATAAATAAAGAAGTATTAATATCGAGTATAGAAACATTTGTTTTATGTGAAATATCTAACTTATCTAGAAATAAGTCAGATACAACACCTATAGATCCGACAGTATTCTTTTTTCCATCTACGATGCGATAAAATACATCACAATATGCATGCTTATCCTCTATGAATTTAACTTTAGCTTTAGTTAGGGTTGCAAATGCGTTTGATGCAACACCTTTTAATAAGAAAAAGTTATTTTCTATTGAGTCAAAATGAACATTCTTATCATAAAAATTTCCATGTACAAGACAAGAAAAGTTACTAACCTGTTCTATATCTTTTAATGTATCTCCCTTTTTTTCAAATACGGTTCCATACTCATAGATTAGAGTATTAGATGAGCCATTTTTAAAATTAAAATCTAAGTTTTCGAATAATCCGTGATGCAGGGTTGTACGAAGAGTATTCATTCTTTCTGACGATGGATTCATAACAGATACAGGATTAATACCAAATGATTTTACCTCTTCTAGGTCTTGTAATGAGTTATTGTAGCACTGATTAAACCCTAAGGAAGATAAATATTGTTTTAGCTCGAACAACGGTTGTTCTGCATCATTTGCATATTGCATTTGAGATGAAAAACTATAAGAAGATTGAATATTTTCATAGCCATAACAACGCAAGACCTCCTCAATTAAATCAGTTTCATGTTTTACGTCATGTCTAAATGATGGAATAATACAATCCCAACCTGCTTTTGTTTTCTTATTTTCAATATGAAGCCCATCTAGTATAAAGCTAACGGACTTGAAATCAATTTTATGCCCTATATACTTTAATAGTTTGGCCTCTGAAAGGGAAACTTTGTGCAATGTTAAGTCGATAGTAGATTCATCTGCTACAATAGACTCTAAACTACCTCCTGCAACCTCAGTCATTAGACCTACTATCATATAAAATGCTTCTAAAGTAGCTTCTGGGTCAGCGCCTCTTTCAAAACGTCTTGATGCTTCAGATAGTAAATTAAGTTTTTTAGAGCCCCTCCTAATAACAACGGGATCAAAATAAGCACTTTCAATTAATACATCTGTAGTCGAATCAGACACGGCGCTATCTTTACCTCCTATGATACCAGCTAGTGCTATAGTATTTACAGAGTCTGTAATGATAAGATGATCGGTGTCTAATTTGTAAGTTTCTTCGTCTAATGCATGAAATTTTTCATCTTTCTTTGCCCACTTTACTTCTATTGCAGGTTTTGAAAGCTTTTTTAAATCAAAAACGTGTGTAGGATGACCAATCTCTAGCAACATGAAGTTTGATATATCAACCAGATTGTTAATACTTTTTTGACCGACAGACTTTAAATAATCTGCTAACCATTTTGGAGACGGTCCAACTGTCAGGTTTGTCATTGTACCAGCTATATATCTAGTACATCCACCTTTTTTATCCAAAACAACCTTGACGATATCCTTTCCTTTAGATGTAGCTTTAACTACTTCCATGGGAGTTTTAATCTTTGATTCAGTCATGGCAGCTATTTCTCTAGCAATTCCACGATGGCTCAATGCAAACGCTTTATCTGGGGTTATCTCTATATCAATAGCATTATAAGCTTCACCTAGGATTGTATCGATTTTTGCGCCTACCTTACAAGAGTCATCTAAAACCATGATACCTTCATGCTCTTCAGATATACCTAGCTCTCTTTCTGAGCAAATCATTCCGAAACTTTCAACACCTCTAATCTTAGCTTTCCCAATCTTAAAATCTCCAGGCAATACAGCGCCTACTTTTGCAAACACTATCTTTTGATCTTTATCTACATTAGGAGCTCCACAAACAACGTTATATGTTTGCTTTCCATCTGAAACCATACAAACCTTCAACTTATCTGCATCGGGGTGTTTTTCGGCAGATTTTACTTCTCCAACAACAATATGATCTAATGAACTGAAATCTGTTGCTACTTCGGATTCAAATCCTCGCATAGTTAATTTGTCTGCAAGTTCAGATGTCGAATAATCAAAATCAACAAAGCGTTTAAGCCATGATAGTGAAACCTTCATTAAAATTGCTCCAAAAATCGTTTATCGTTCTGATAGAAAAGACGAATATCTTTAATTCCATATTTAATCATAGCGATTCGCTCTATACCCATTCCAAAAGCAAATCCTTGATATTTTTTATTATCATAACCTACATTTGTAAGGACATTTGGATTTACCATACCACATCCTAAAATTTCCATCCACTGATTAAGTTTATCATTCCATATGTCTACTTCCGCGCTTGGTTCGGTAAATGGAAAGTAACTTGGTCTAAAACGCATCTTAGTACCCTCACCAAACATTTCTTTTACAAAATACTCTAATGTTCCTTTCATTTCAGCGAATGAAGAAGTTTCATTAATTACCAACCCCTCTACCTGATTGAATAAGCAAAAACTCTTATAACTTACTGCTTCGTTTCTAAATACTCTACCACAGCAAATATGACGTAGTGGTGGATCTTGATTTTCCATCAAGTGAATTTGAACATTTGAAGTGTGAGTTCTTAAAACTGTATTAGGGTCAACAAAGAATGTATCCTGCATGTCTCTAGCAGGGTGATGCTTCGGTACGTTTAATGCTTCAAAATTATGATAATCATCATCAATTTCAGGTCCATAGGCTACCGAAAAACCAATAGATTGAAATATTGCCTTTATTTCACTAGTAACTTGTTCCAATGGATGCAAGCTACCCTCGGGTAGGTTATACCCGGGTAGTGAAAAATCTTCTGAACTATCATTTGATTTATGACTATTAGGATTTATTTCTTTTAATTTTTTATCAAATGCACTTGTAAGGTCGGTCTTTAATATGTTAAGCGTTTTTCCGTATTTAGGTTTTTCAGAACCGGGAAGTTTTGTGAACTCTTCAAATAAGGTAGTAAGCTTACCCTTTCTTCCAAGATAAGTAATACGGATATTTTCGAGGTCAGTAGATGTGTTGCAGTTGGATAATTCTGATTGGAAAGATGCCTTAATTTCTTTGATAGTGTTATCTAATGACATCTTTAATTTTTTATTTTTTCTTTAAATATTTTACAAGGTCTTCAAACACAGATGGATTATTAACTGCTAAATGAGCTAAAACCTTTCTGTCTAAATCGACACCCTTCTCCTTCAATAAATGTACAAAATTTGAATATGATAAACCATTTAATCTTGATGCGGCATTAATACGTACTATCCATAGACGTCTAAATTGACGTTTTTTCTGCCTTCTATCTCTGTAAGCATATAAACCAGCTTTTACCACTGCATCTTTTGCAGCTTTATAATTACGGCTTCTTGCTCCGAAATATCCTTTCGCTAACTTAACAGTCTTGCGATGTCTTCTATGTCTTGGTACTGAACTATTGGACCTTGGCATAACTTATACTTTCCCCATCATTTTTTTCATGCGCTTCTCAAAAGAAGGTGCTACTACTGTGGCTTTTTTAGCTGAACGCTTCTGATCTCTATCTCTACGTATTAACATATGTGAATGACCAGCCTTGTTACGTTTCAGTTTACCTGAGGCAGTAACCTTAAATCTTTTTGACACACTTTTTCTTGTTTTCATCTTTGGCATAATATTTCCTATTTCGGGGCTAATATTATAGATTTCTTTCGTCCCATCAAAGGAGAATCTTTTTCCATTTGTGCATGCTCACTTAATGACGACAAAACACGCGTTAATAAATCTTGGCCTAAATCTTGACGCGACATTTCTCTTCCTCTATACATTAAAGTAATTTTTAATTTATAACCAGCTTCTAAAAACTTTTTACCCATCTTTAATTTATTTTCTAAATCATGATCTCCAATGTTTGGTCTCATTCTCAGTTCTTTAACTTTTATAACTTGGTGGTTTTTTCTACTCTGTTGAGCCTTTTTCTTTTCTTCGTATTTAAATTTGCCGAAGTCCATAATTTTACATACTGGCGGCTTTGCATTTGGTGATATCTCAACTAAATCAAGACCTACATCTTCCGCTCTATTTAAGGCCTCTGGAACTGTTAGTACACCTATTTGTTCTTTATCATGCCCTATAAGTCTTACTTTATCTGCATAAATTCGGTTATTTACTCTTATTCTTTGTTTTTTAATTCGGAACTCTCCTGTCATTTATTTCATCTAAAATTTCTGCAGAGAAATCTTTCAATGAAATAGTTTGTTGTTGTTTAATAAATCTTCTTCTTATGGTAAGAGTACTGTTTTCTACTTCTTTTTCTCCAACAATTACCATGATATTTACTTTTTGCATCTCTGCATCTCTAATTTTTGAACCAATTTTTTCTGAGCGACTATCAACATCAGCTCTAACTCCGCTTGTTTTTAATGACTCACATACGGTATGTGCATAGTCATTGTACTTATCAGATACGGGAAGGATAGTTACTTGTCTAGGCGCAATCCATAATGGAAAATTTCCACCAAAATGCTCGATAAGGAATCCAATAAATCTTTCATGCGTTCCTAGTGGAGCTCTATGTATACATAATGGAGTTTTTGACTTACCGTCTAAATCTTTATATGTAAGCTTAAAACGCTCAGGAACCGCAAAATCTACTTGATTAGTGGCTAGACTGAACTCTTTACCTATTGCACTCCAAACTTGAACATCAATCTTTGGACCATAAAATGCGGCATCGCCTACAGATTCAGTAAACTTTAATCCAGCATCCTTCAAAGCATCTCTTACATCGTCCTCTGTCTTTTTCCAAAGTTTTGGATTATTAATGTACTTTTTTCCTAAATCTTTAGGGTCGTGTAGACTTAATCTCATTTCATATTTTTCTATACCAAATATTTTAAAATATTCCATATACAAGTTGCACACCGCAATGAACTCTTCTTTAAATTGATCTTCAGTACAATAGATGTGAGCGTCATTCATTTGCATACTTCTCACACGCATTAAACCAAATAACTCCCCCGATTTTTCATATCGATAACAAGTTCCATACTCTGAAAGACGATATGGTAAATCACGATAACTTTTAGGACTATTTGCATATATTTTATGATGATGAGGACAGTTCATTGGTTTCATATAGTAATCCGTACCATCTACATCCATAGCTGGATACATGCTTGACATATAATGATCTAAGTGTCCAGATTTTTCATATAGAGTTCCTTTAGTAAGATGTGGCGTTCTAACTCTTTTGTAACCACCTAAATCTTCTTTTTCTTTTGCAAGAGCTTCTAATTGATCAATGATAACTGCACCATTTGGGGTCCATAAAGGCAAGCCAGGACCTACTTCTTCATCATGAAAATATAAATCTAATTCTTTTCCAATTTTACGATGGTCTCTTTTCTTTTGTTCTTCTAGCATAAGTAAGTATTTTTTTAAATCTTTTGCGCTAGTAAAAGATGTGCCATATACGCGCTGTAATGTTTGATTATTTTCATCCCCTCTCCAGTAAGCCGCAGAAGATGACAATAGTTTAAAATGCTGCATCATGCCAGTAGATTGGACATGAGGACCTCTGCATAAATCAGTGAAATCTCCCTGAGAATACACTTTCAAAATTTCAGAATCATCTAGGTCATTAATAATTTCTATTTTATAATGTTCTCCAATATTCTTAAAAAAACTTAATGCTTCTTCTCTAGTCTTTTCTTCGTGAATAATATCAATGTTTTCATTAGATATTTTTAACATCTCTTCTTCAATCTTTAGTAAGTCTTCTTCGGTGAAAGGAGTTTCTACGTAAAAATCATAGTAGAATCTATTTTCTAAAAAAGGTCCAATAGTTACCTTTGTTTTAGGATAGAGTCTTTTCACTGCTTGAGCCATTAAGTGAGCGGTACTGTGTAACAATACATTGTGTCCATCCTTGCTTTTACCATCAAGAAATTGAACTGTACAGTCACTGTTTAATTGTACGCTTAAGTCCGTAAGAACTTTATCTACTTTGCAGATTATTGTTTCTTTTGATACGCCTTTAGCAGAAGAAAGTATTTGTAGCGGTGTTGTTCCGCTTGGATAAGTTTCTGTACCTAGACCAACAATGTTAATAGAGATATTTGTCACTGAATATTGCTATCTATCATGAACACTGCCATTGAAAATAAACCAATCATACTAAATACGCCCATACGATGACGTCTAACTAATAATTTTTCATCTTCCGTCAAATCTTCTCCATTTAAATCTGAAGCAAGATTTTGTTCCTGTTTTGAATCATAATATTGTGCATAAAACTGATCTAACCAATTCATTCCTTGCTCACAATCTAAATCATCGCTTGAGCAATGCGTTAAAAATATAGATGAGTCAGTCCCTGGTATTGGACGGACCAATTTTGTTGCGAGTTCCATTCTTGATAATTCATCCTGAAGCAATTCAAACTCTTCAACATCTCTATAATCAAAATCAAAATTTTGAAGGTCTATTGTTATTGCCTGATACTCAGCTTGAGAATATAAACTTATTACGTAGCGTTGATTGTCTGTAGGTAAAGCGATTTGTGCTGGAAAAATTCTTTCTGAAGATGCCCAAGGTAAATTCCATACATATACATCTGCAACGGCTATATTAGAATAAATGTTCACTAAGGATTCAGATTTAAGCATAGCCCTACTTCTCTCTGAATAATTATCACTACCAGGAGTGTGAGAGTCTGGCTCAATTTCAACATTTTGACCAATAAGTAGCTGCATGCCAAGAAATATGGTAAAAAAAGTTTTCAATGTTTTCATCGAAGAAAATTTAATATAGAATAGTTCAAAAAGGTATGATTTATTATAGTATACTTTATCACCTAAAGGACATTACTTCTTGTTCGTAAGCAAAGCAACTTAACCAGATATCAAAATACTCTTCAGCTCTCGATCTTCCATATTCTGCTATAAGGATATCTAAAATGTCATAATTCTTATCTTGAAGGTATGGATTAGCTACATAAACGAAAGTATATGTACCATCTTCATTCTCTCCTTCTGGTGTTAAAAATTGCAAACTATTATATACATCTATATCGTTTCGTTTAAAGGCTGGAAAAATAATTGTTTTGTTCATCATTTCGAATTGACCCATCTTTGCGGGCAAGATATGATTAATAGCCATCATCGTTGAGGCATCCGATGCATATATGCTCATATCAGATTTACTGACTTTATCAGGCTTATTATTAATACGCTCCGATAGCTTCTCTCCAACTGAAAGGGATACACAGCCATTCATAAATAATAATGCTGCTGCTAGTATAATTCTATTTACTTTTATCATCCTAAAATAATGAAAGGGATACACACCCATTAATAACTAGTGAAAGTAATATTAAAATAATCTTCTTCATGTTTAATCTCCTAAAATAAGTATTGAAATTTAATAAATAATTGTCTTTTGCTTTCAGTTAAACTTGAAAACATACTATCTTCCGTTTCTAACAAATCATTGACTCCAAAATATAGGGCACTAAAAGCATTTGGCTGATAGGTTATCATTGGCTCAATAAACCAAGAATTAGAAAAGTCATTGTATTGAATTTTTGTTCTCATAGTTAACTTTGAATTAAATGAATTATTTATACCAGCTCTTAGTAAAATTCCATCATAATTGTCCTCAGCCTTTTCATATGAAATACCGATACTAAAATTAGATTTATCTGATATTTTGTATTCAACATAACTTTTAACCTGATAAAAATTTGAATTTTTAGGTAAATCTATATTTCTAATAATAATTTCCCTGGATTGCAATTCACTATAGTGCATAAGCTTTGCATTGATTTGGTTTCGATAACCAACCTCAAACTCATAAAGATTATCAAATTGATATCCTCTAAAATTTTCTTTTTCAAACTCTGCGCTAACTTTAAAAGAATCTCCATTTCTTAAATCTGAACCAGTTGCGAATGATAATTCTTGTTTTTTAATAAGCCCTGAGTAATTCGTTTTATAAATAGCTGAAATGTCATAATCTGTTTTAAGTAAAATGGGATTAGTGTCATAATAAACGGTTTTTCCACGACTAGCTTTTAACCATTTAGTAGCATTGTTTGTTTCAAAACCATTACTTGTTCTAAAGCCTGGAGAGCGCAACCTGAGAACAACCCCAAAATTATCAGTTCTTGTTCTTTTATTAACACTTAAGCCAAGTGCATTCCCAGTAACTTTTTCTCCATCAAAATTCTTAGTATATCTTCCACTGTCAAATGTCATATCACTATCATCTGTAGTAGGCTCATATGTATATTCAAAATTATCAGATTCATTATGAATTGATGCTGTTGCATGTAAAGTTATATGGTAATTATTTCCAGGATGATAATGAACGTCTAAACCTCCTGTTGTCATATCTCCAGCATCATCAAAAACTCTATTGGTCAAAATAGCACCTATCGATCCGCCATTACCACCAATCATTCTTTTGGCTCGAATAATATTCGAAGTACTTTTTCCCATTGATACTACTGTGCTAGTTTCTTCAAAAGGCACTAATAGCAAGGATGATTCATCGCGAGCACTAATAACGCCGTATGACGTTTTGCCAATTTTTCCAGTGTATTTTGCTGCAATAGATGGATCATTAATGGTTCTTGAATAAAATAGGTTTATAAAACCTCGTTGTGGTGAAAATTTAAATAGCTCTGCACCTTGACTGAAGAAAGGTCTTTTTTCATCAAAATACAGTGCGTTAACCGAATTGACATCATTTTTTATATCATCTGACTCTATTTGACTAAAATCAGGATTTAATGCAATTTCAAGTAAATCGACAGAAGAAATAGGATACTTCATAAATAATGATACTTCATCAGATGAAGATGAGGTATTAGTTGTAAAATCATCAGAAACTCCCGCAACAACAGATGGAATGTATTCAATATCTCCTCTAGCTTGTTTTGGTGGTTCTATATTTTCAAGAAAGCCTAATTGACAGGTCTGACATGCTATGCCACCCAATCTAGAAGTCCAGTATACATACCTTGTTAATTCATCAGATAATGTAAAACCTCTTCCAAAATCAATTCTCCAGGTCTGGACATCAGCTACAGAATACCTTAAGCTAGAAAATGGAATAACCATTTCAACCTCATACCTATTATCAAAAATTTGAACCTTAGTATCGTAAACAAGGTCTAATGATTGATCAAATCCATAAGTTGCTCTACCATCTATTTGAGCTCCGCCAGCGCTAACACCAATACCGTAAGTCAATGATTCATCGTCAAAGGCATCTATATTAATCCAAACTCTATCATCTTTATCATCAAGATTATCTCTTTTAGTAATACTGTAGCGCAACTCATCTTTGTCGACAAAAGCTTTAAATGATATATAGAGATTGGTATTATCATACATCAATCTAGCTTCGGTTTTTAATAAAGCTTCTTCGCCTTGAAATGTGCCTGAGCCAATAAAATTAGTTGCTACCTGAGCATTGCTCCACTCCATCAAATCAACTTTTCCATCAAAAGTAATAGATGAACTCATCTTAAAGGGTTTATATACCGGTCTTTCGGAAAGATCTTTAAAAGATTGACTAAATAAAGTTGTCAGTAAGAAGCAAATAATAAATTGTTTTTTCATAATAATGCCTACAATAATAGTGAAAATATTACTAATACAGAACTACTATTTAGACATTTATTTTAGATAAAAGTTGCATAGAAATAGATACAACTTTAAAGATGAAATTTTTGATTTCTCCTAGCAATATTGAAACCGTTATTTTTTATCGTTTTAGTAGCAGTTGAATAACTATCTAATGCTGGGTTTGTATGATTTAAATGAATAAAATGCACGCTAGATTTGCTATCAACATCGCTTAATACTTCCATAGATTCGACAATAAATGGATGAGGAATTTTTGACATATCTCTTCCCGGTAATTCATTGATATCAAAAAACGTTCCGTCCAATAAACTATAATCATTTTCCTCTACTACTTCTTTAATATTTTTAGTCCATTTTTCCCATTTATCTATATCAGGTATAAAAATTAATGATTTATTTGGACCTTCAATTTTATAACCAACCGTTTCAGAGAATTCATCACGGTGAGGAACAAGAAATGGTGTAATACTTAGATTGCTATTTAGTTTTACTGTAGTATTATTTTTAAGACTTTTAATATCTATATTATTTAAATCAACAAGCTGACTCCAAGGGCCGTTATTGCTTAAAAAATTTTCCATTTTTGGCATCGCATATACTGGAATCTCTTTTGCACCCATAACTTCTCGCCCTAAATGAATTAAACCTGTATAGTGACCAATGTGAGCATGGGTTAAGAAAACGCCCTTAAATACCCCTTTTTGCTCCATTGTTAATGTATTTAATTGTAAAGAGAAGTCTGGCGTAGCATCAATCATCCAAATCTCATTCGTTAAAGGATCAACAATACCGATACTTGATACTTGATTGTGGAGTTTTGGATTATCCCATTTGTTAATACAACATTCTTTTGTACAGGCAGCATGAGGGGCACCGCCGTCTTGAGCTATGCCCAATATAACGATATAAGGATTATTATTTCTAGGTAAAGTCCAACCGATAAGAAAAATCGATAAAACTATAAAAGATAGAAAAAACCTGTTGAACAAAAGACGACTATCCGCCTAAATGATCGATATCATCAGATGATTTTGTTAGCGCTTTTTTAGCATCATACATATCATCAATCTCATCTTTATGTTTTGTTGTAACCACTTTACGCTTAATTGACATCTTTGGTGTTAATTCACCTGCATCAACTGTCCATTCCTCATGAATAAGAACAAACTTACGAATAGATTCATATCTAGAGAAATTGGTCATTACTTCTTTAACGATAACATCAATCATATCATAAGCATCGGGATGTGCACATAGGCTTTTATAGTCTAAAGATGCCAACCCTTTACTCTCTGCCCAAGCCATTAAGTTTTCTTTGTTTGGAACAATAAGAGCAGTAATAAAGTTTCTATCATCACCTACAACATTACATTGTTCAATGTATTTACTGGATGTAAGTGACACTTCCATAGGTTGGGGTGCAACATTTTTACCTCCAGATGTAACAATTAAGCTTTTCTTTCTATCAGTAATACGTAAAAGACCATCTTCATCAAATTTACCAATATCTCCAGAATGGAACCAACCATCTACAATTGCCTCATTGGTTGCTTCTTCATTCTTATAGTATCCTTGCATTACACAATGCCCCTTACATAAAATCTCTCCGTCTTCAGCAATTTTCACTTCAACACCAGGAATAGCTTTACCTACTGTACCAAACTTAAAGAAGTCAGGATGACCAATAGTCATCACTGGACTGGTTTCGGTTAAACCATAGCCCTCAATGATTGAAATTCCAATACCACAGAAAAAAGATCCAACCTCTTTTGATAGTGCAGAACCACCCGACGAACAAGCTCTAACCTTTCCGCCTAATGCTGCTCTAAATTTATTTAATACCAATTTATCAGCAATATTATATTTTAACCCTAACATAAATGGAAGTTTTTTACTTGCTTGACGATATGGGACTGTCTGCATTCCAACAGCAATAGACCACTCAGCTAGCGATTTTTTCACTCCAGTCATTTCAGAAACAGTATCCATTATTTTTGCATGTATTTTTTCAAATATTCTTGGAACAGCTGTTAAAAAAGTTGGCTGAACTTCTCTTATATTTTCAAATAATATTTCAGGAGTAAAATTCATTTCAGCGTAGTATATAGAAGTTCCTTGACTAAAAATTGAATAATGACCACCTACTCTTTCAAAACTGTGACTTATTGGTAAGAATGAAACAAATCTTTCTATACCATCTTCTGGCTTTAATTCAGGATTTAGTTCCATTGCTGCTTTAATAATACCATCTATTGAAAGAAGATTATTACAAATATTAGCATGACTTAGCATAACACCCTTAGGATTTCCTGTCGTACCACTAGTATAAATAAGAGTTAATAAATCATTTTCAACAACTGTTTTTGAGAGCTCACGAATATCGTGAACTTCGTCTTTCATGTTAAAAACTTCAGAAAACTTAACCACGTTCTCTTTATCACTATCATAACTATCGTCCATAATTATAATAGTTTTTAAATTTGAATTTGCATCATTTATTAAAGGATAAACCTTATCGAGTTGAATACCGTCTTGTACAATAGCAACCGCACTCTCAGAATGATCTACCACATATCGGGACTGAGCAGGAATAAGTGTTGGATAAACTGGTACAGAAACAGCTCTGATATGTGCAATTGCGTAATCTGAAATTGCCCATTGACGAGAATTTGCACCTATAATTGCTACTTTATCATGTTCATTAACACCTAAATTTTTTAATCCATTTGCAAAATCTTCAACTAATTTTTGAAGGTCTATCAACTCTACACCATTCCATCCATTTGAATCTTTTGTAAAAAAGGTTTTTTGATTTGGTCTTTCTTCAACTAAATGTTGAAACATTTGTGGTACGGTTTTAAATGACACTTTTTTCTCCTTGGTTAAATACTATACTATTGACAAGCTACATAATTTACGTGAAATTTGTCAACATTTTTGCCGGGGTGGCGGAATTGGTAGACGCGCCGGATTCAAAATCCGGTGAGGATTTCCTCATGTCGGTTCGAGCCCGACCCTCGGTACAAAAAAAGGGCTTATAAAAAGCCCTTTTTTTAATACTCGCTAAACTAAACGTTATTTCTTTTCACCTTCTTCTTCTGGAGGAAATACTGAATCGTTTAATTTCTTTAACTGCTTCTTAATGTCAGAAAGATCTCTTCTTGTTCTACGTTTTTCAGAATCAAAATTATCTTCTAATCCTTCTAGGTCACGCTGAACATTTTTAATCTTTTTACTTAAGTCACGATCAACTCTTTTAATTTCATATGCTAGATCATCAATCAAGCTACCAAGAGAATCAGCTTTAGTATAAATTAATTTTGTGTTAGCAGTAATACGATCTTGGCCTCTTTTGATTTCTTTACCTTGACCAATATTTTCAAGCTCAACAGCCTTGACTCGTTGTTTGAATTCTTGATTAACCATATCTACATGCTCAACTTGCTCTTGTCTCAATTGAGCCATTTCATCCATTGCGGAGTTATATTGTAATAATGAAAAACCTACTGCAAAAGTAAGAGCTAAAGCGACAACGCTAAGAATTTTTTCTGTACTTGTTAACATTTATAATACCTCAGTTGTTTTTTTTAAGTCCACCGAAACTAATCAATGAAAACCCAATATGAAAACTTTTTTTTTCTAATTGGGAATTTTTCCAATACGTGAAATTCTTGGAGTATAACTATCAAGATTAATTGAGAACCACGTAATAACTGGCTGACCTAATATGTGACTTTCTGGAACAAAACCCCAATATCTAGAGTCTTCACTGTTATCTCTATTATCTCCCATCATCCAAAAATAATCTTGTTTAACTTCATAGGAGTCTATATCCATAATTGATTCACCGTTTACATAAAGGTGCTTGATATATTCTTTTCTAAACATTGGAGACCAAGGATTAATAAAAGTTGCTCCCTCTGTAGGAACATAGTCCTTAAATACTGATCTATCACCCGTTCTTCTAAATACATCTCTCGGACTTTGATTTGTAAAAGTAAATTTTGTTTCTTTATAAACTAACTCTACCTTATTTCCTTCATAGATAAGAATTGGTATTACTAATTGCCAATCCATCGACTCGTCTAAAAGAAAAATATCTCCTTTTTTAGGAACGGTAATTTGCGGATATTGATCTTTATTAGCACTAAAACCTGGATTATCTCCTTTAGCACCAAGAAATATTTCTGTATCTATAAGATCTTTTTTCGAATATTCATCAGATAAAAATTGACCTCCATCAGGAAGTTCGCTGACTATTCCATTAACATATACTATCCTATTTTCAATACTTATAGTATCTCCAGGCAGTCCAATACATCTTTTTACATATTTATAAACTATGTCTCTTGGATACTCGAAAACAACTACATCACCTCTTTCAACTTTCTTAAATGCGGGGAATTTATATTCTGGCAGAAAAGTTGGAATACTAATTGCTGAGAATGGTAACCAAATTTTTTGTGGCATTTTCATCCCATAGGAAAAACGACTACCAACTAACATGTCTCCTTTTAATATATTCTTCTCCATACTAGTCGTAGGAACAATATATAACTCAACTACAGTCTCCTTAAGAAATAGCACAATTAGAATTAATACTACCAGTGATTTAATTTCTGATACAATCTTATTCATTTATTTATCATACTAGATATAGGTTTAAATGTTTCCCTGTGAATTGATATATAAGAATGTTCTTTGAGTGCATCATAATGCTGCTTAGTTCCATATCCTTTGTTTTTATCAAATCCGTACATAGGATAAATATAGTGAAACGAACGCATAATTTCATCTCTAGTAACTTTTGCAATAATAGATGCTGCCATAATTGATCTTATTTTTTGATCTCCTTTTATAATACCCTCGTTTTGAATCTTAATATCCAAAGGAAAACCATCAACCATCACTTTCTTTGGCTGAGGTTTTAAGCTGTAAATTGCTTCTATCATAGCATGTTCTGAGGCTACTTTAATATTTACTTCATCAATATAGTCATTCCATTTTATACCAACTGCGACAGCTATTGCGCTATCATTAATGACTTTAAAGAGTCTATTGCGCTTCCTTTCTGTCAATTTCTTAGAATCATTTAAGCCTTCTATATCATTATCTAATATAACAGCTGCTGCTACCACTGGCCCAGCCAATGCACCTCTACCTACTTCATCTACTCCTGCAATTAACATGAAAAGTAAATTAATAATAAAATTCATGTTTACTTTTAAAAAACTTTTTTAATATGTGTCCATGTCAAAAATTAGACTTTCAGCAATTATCTTTAGTATTATTGGTATAGTGCTTGTAACTCAAGGAGTTCACTTTTACGACTCTGCATGGTCTTTTCCTGGAAATTTATTTTCCGATAGTTTTAAAACATCTTTCCCTTTAAGCAGTGTTCCTTTTATGGTAGTTGCATTACTTGGAACTGGTGTTTACATGACTTTTAAGTTAGGATTTCCACAATTAAGAAGAGTTCTTCATGGTATAAGAGTCACTAAAGGAGATTATGATAAAGTTGACGATGAAGGTGATTTAAATCACTTTAAAGCATTATCAACTGCACTAGCAGCAACAGTTGGTATTGGAAATATTGCAGGAGTTGCTATTGCTATTTATTATGGAGGTCCTGGAGCATTGTTCTGGATGTGGATTACTGCCTTTTTTGGAACAGCATTAAAATACGCAGAATGTACCCTTGCATTAGAATATAGAGAAACAGACGCTCTTGGAAATACTGCTGGTGGTCCTATGTATACTATAGAAAATGGACTAGGTCCTAAGTGGAGATGGTTAGCTGTTACTTTTGCTTGCTTTGCTATTATCTGTTCATTTTTTACTGGAAATGCTATTCAATCAAATACATTAACACAGCAATTATATGCACAAATATTAAGTATCACAGGACCTGATAATGCTCTTATGGCAACCAATTCATTTACATTGCTTGGTAGCGAATCAAATATATCCATGATGCATGTCATTATCGGATTATCTTGTGCTGCTATCGTTGGATCTGTTATTCTTGGAGGAATTAAACGTATAGGTAATGTTACAAGTTATTTAGTACCAATTATGGCAGCAGTTTATGTTATGTGTGCATTATTTATCATCCTAACTAACTTTGAAAGAGTTGGCGAATCTTTTAGTACTATTTTTACAATGGCATTCAACCCTCCTTCTATTAAGGATCCAGCTATTGGAATAGCCGCTGGAGCTTTTATTTCTTTTTTAAATACTATGATGATGGGCGTAAAAAGAGGTTTATTTTCAAGTGAATCTGGTCAAGGATCTGCAGCCATTGCTCATTCAACAGCAAAGACACCATACGCTGTTAGAGAAGGCGTTGTCGCACTTCTTGAGCCATATATTGATACAATCATAATTTGTACATTAACTGGTCTTGTGATTATGGTAACTAATTCTTGGCATTTGACAGAATTTTACAGTCAAAGAATCGATCCATCCATCCTTGATGCAGATTTAAAAGCGGGTGTTCTTTTAACAAGCCATGCTTTTGGAATTGGAATGCCTTCTATAGGATCACAAGTTGTAACGATAGCTGTAGTGCTTTTTGCTCTATCTACTGCTATTAGCTGGTCTTTTTATGGAGACAGAGCTACAGAATACTTATTTGGAACAGGCGCTATTCCTATTTATAGATATTGTTATGTATTTATGGTATTTGTAGGATCGATGCTTACCTTAGAACAAGTTTGGATTTTTGGAGATGCTGCTTTAGCTTTTATGACTTTTCCAAATCTTCTCGCAATTATACTATTAAGCAATAAGCTTAAAGATTTGTCTACTGAATATTTTTCAAAATATTAATTAGCGCTAGGTATAAATCTTACAATACATTCTACATGATGTGTCATAGGAAATAAATCAATGGCATTAATTTTTTCTAGCTCATAACCAGAATCTTGTAGAAACTTAGCATCTCGAGCAAGTGATGCTGGATCACATGAAATATATACAACCGCTTTTGGCTTCTTAGAAATAATTTGATCTACTACTATCTTACCAGCTCCACTTCTAGGTGGATCCAAAACAATGATATCTATATTATCAATATTTGGAAGCTTTCTATCTACGCTACCTCGATGAATAGAAACATTATTATAATCTTTAAATATTTTAGATGCATCTCGAACCGAATGGTTGCTAAGCTCAACTAAGTGAACATGACCATCATTACCAATTTTTTTAGTAATAGGCATAGTAAATAGTCCAACACCACCATAAAGATCGCATACTACATCACCAGGATTTAATTTCATGAAGTCAATGGCTAAATTGCTTAATACTGATGGAGCTTGCGCATGACTTTGCCAAAATGATTGTGGAGAAATATCATAAATATTATCTCCTACAACTTCACGGATTTTTTTTGGACCAGCTATAGTCTTTTTTCCTCTAGATATATTTAACTGATTTGAGCTAGAAACAGCAACTCTAACACGATCACTTCCATTCCATTTTTTACTAAAAATTTCTGAATTATTAATATCTTTATGGGCAATTGTACATTCATCTATTTCAATAATTTTTTTTGTTTTAGATGAATATAAACCAGCCTTACCATTTTCAGATACTGCGAAGTCAAAACGGGTACGCCAATGTAACCCATCACTAGGCTTTGCGCTTAGCATTTCAGGATCAACCTCTATTTTTGCAATACGCATAAATTGATCTTTGATAACTTCTAATTTAAAGTTTTGCTGAGCTGATCTTTCAATATGCTGGAAATCACAGCCTCCGCAACCATCAGGATGCGCATGATTACAAGTGGGTTTAACTCTATCACTAGATTCGCTTAAGATTTTTATAGCATCACCATGAGCTAATTTTGACGAAACAGATGTAATTTTTACGACAGCTTTTTCACCTGTTATTGCATGTCTAACAAAGATAACTTGTCCATTATGACGAGATATAAAGTGTCCACCATGTGCAATGGGGCCAACTTCTACCTCAATTTGATCACCTATTTTTAAGCTTTTAATTTTAAGCTAAGTCTAAATAAGTTTTAACATCAGAAAGAACGCTCTTGAGAAGCTTATCATCTGATTCTAAAAGCGCTTTGACTTTTTCTCTTCCTTGAGCAATTTTGTCACCCTTATAAGAGAACCAAGATCCCATTTTTTCAACGACACCGCCTTGAAGCGCTAAATCAAGCAGGTCACCTTCATATGATATACCCTTACCGTACATAATATCAAATTCAGTCATTTTGAATGGTGGAGCAACTTTATTTTTTACAACCTTGACTCTAGTTCTGTTTCCGGTCATATCTGTACCCTCTTTAATTGCAGCAATTCTACGGATATCTAATCTAACCGATGAATAAAACTTTAACGCTCTTCCACCTGGTGTAGTTTCAGGGCTTCCAAACATTACTCCAATTTTTTCTCTAATCTGATTGATAAATACAACGCAAGTTCTCGATTTATTGATTGGACCTGAAAGTTTACGTAGTGCTTGAGACATCAGACGTGCTTGCAATCCAACTGTAACATCTCCAATTTGACCTTCAAGTTCTTTTCTAGGAACCAGCGCAGCAACTGAATCAATAACAATTACATCCAATGCAGCTGTTTCAAGTAATTTTTGCAATATATCTAATGCTTGCTCTCCAGAATCTGGCTGAGACACCAGCAAGTCATCTGGTTTGCATCCAAGATTTTCTGCATATACAGGATCTAAGGCATTTTCTGCATCAATAAATGCAGCTGAACCTCCATGTTTTTGACATTCAGCAACAATATGCAGAGCTAAAGTTGTTTTCCCTGAAGATTCAGGACCAAAAACCTCTATAATCCTTCCTTTAGGAACACCGCCAACACCTAAAGCCATATCTAACGACAAACATCCTGTAGAAATAGCTTCAACATCTAGAGTATCTGTTCCACCCAAACTCATGATAGAACCCTCGCCATATTCTTTATTGATATCTAGTTTGACTGTTTCTAATATTTTGCTTTTATCTGCTTTTTTTGTTGCCATATTTCTTCCCTTTTTAAATTTATATTTCTTTAGAATTTTCTAAAATTTTTCTTATCTCATTTAAGCATAAAATAACTGTTAATTCGCGATTGATATTTCGGTTTGGTGTTAAATTATACTTCTTAATATATACATTATTTTTATAAGATATTCCAACAAATACCAATCCTACAGGTTTTTTTTCAGTTCCACCGTCCGGGCCTGCTACTCCTGTTATACTTACGCCTATTTTACTCTTTAATTTTTTAGCAATATTGATAGCTAATTCACGAGCAGTTTCTTCACTAACAGCTCCATAACGATCTAAGGTTTTCTGCTTAACACCAACCAAGTCATGCTTTAATTCATTACTGTAACATACAACACCTCCATTAAAGTATTGAGAACTACCAGGAACGTCTGTAAGTCTAGCGCTTAACAAACCTGCTGTACAAGATTCAGCTGTAGCAATTGTTACTTTATTATTAGTCATAAGATTTGCTACAACCTCTTCCAATTTATCTGAATCATAACCATAGACATATTTTTTAACTCTCCCTACTATTGAATCAACTAGAGTATTAATAAGCTTCTCATTACTAGTTGTCAGTCTGATATCGACACCAAGCATTCTATGTGGTAAAAATGCAATATCGCAACTATCTTTATTTTCTTCTATAATATCAGATATTTTTTCTTGAAGGATAGATTCTGGTACTCCAGTAGTTCTAATTGACTTGCAAATAACTTTACTTTCTAAATCTTTTTCAAGAATGGGTAAGACGTAATTTGTCATCATAGATTTCATTTCTTGAGGAACTCCTGGTAATGCAAAAAAATGACTTTTTTTAGGTCCACCCTTTAAAGCAACCTTAACTGTTTTAAAAAGTGAAGAATGATCTTTCGTATAGTGCAATCCTCTTGCTGTTCCAACCAAGTTATTAATCATTTGTCCTTTTTTTGATTTGTAAGCTTGATTTTTATTTAAGTTCGGCATCTTAAAGTTGAGTCTTTCAAAGCGTTCTTTGAGAATACTCCAATATTCTTTATCAAATTCATGTTCATCATCAAAGTATTCCATAAAANCAGAAACCGTGATATCGTCAACAGTTGGACCTAAACCTCCAGTAACTATCACATAATCACACCCCCAATGATCCCACATCGATTCAAGAGTATCATATATATCAGAAAAATCATCTTGAATTGTCTGTCTGACATGTACCTTCATTCCTGATTCTAAAAGTTTTTGTCCTATCCAAGCAGAATTACGATCAATTGTAAATCCACTTAATAATTCATTGCCAATAGTAATAATACCAATTTTCATTACAGGACCCANAAATAAATAATTAACATAACAATAGCCATCCCTGCACTTAGAAAAGCTGCAACAATATCATCGCCTATAACTGCCATATAATCATCATCCTTAGCACCACTATTCCAAGTTTTCCACCACGATGGAGCTATAGCAGGATCCTCAACCCATCCAACCGGACCTATTTTGCTAATATCGAAAATTCTAAACAGTATAAATGTTACAAAAAACAACAACTCTTGGTTATTCAAATAATCCGGAAGATTAAAAGAAAAACCTCCAAAAGTATCAGAAAATATATGCACTATCATAAGAGCGAGAGCCATTCCAATAACTTCATCCAATACAAACTCTTTAGGATCTTTAGAGCTAAATAAAGGTACAGATCTTTTATATATAGTAGGTGCAAAGAAAAGTACGATAAAGCTGAAAAATAGAAGTATATCAGTTGGATGTTTAGATAAAATAGTTGCTATCAAAACAAATAAAGAAGCCCATGTTCCTCCTCCTGGAAGCCTACCTAAGCCAAAGAGAGTTGCAAGTTGATAATTCATATTTTTTTAAAATCCATTTTTAATCACATATTCAAATCCTGTTGCTGCTGCATAAATCGCATTGAAGGAAACAATTAGATTGATNATATCTTGCGTAGGGTTATTTAATAATATAACAATGACCATAACATGTTGAAATACGGTTTTCCATTTTCCGTATTGAGATGTTACAAGAGGTTTGTCCTTACCAATAAGATAGTTTCTGTACAATGTAATTAAAATATCTCTACCAATGATAATACAGTAAGCCCAAATTAAAATTGTTCCCTGGTAAGCTAGTATAGTTAGTGTACCGATCATCAGAATTTTATCTGCTAAAGGATCTAGATAATTACCTTTTTCACTTACAAGATTATGCTTTCTAGCTAATCTTCCATCAGCAACATCACTAAAACTACAATAAGCAAAAACTATTGCAGCTAGTGTATAATTATCAGTAAAAATAAGATATATAATAATTGGTGTAAGAATAATACGCGAATATGTTAAAAAATTGATAAAGTTTTTCAATTTGTCTTTACCCTTCCAGAAATTGCTGTAGATATAGTTTTGTCATCAATATATTCTAAATTACTTCCAACAGGCAAGCCTACTGCTAATCTAGAAATAGTAATTTTTTTATCTTTCAAAATCTTTTCTACATACATAGCTGTGGCATTACCTGATGTACTTGGATTTGTGGCAATAATAACTTCCTTGGTATTATCATCTATTCTATCCAATAATTTATCAAAAGATAAATCAGATGGTCCAATACCATCTAGCGGAGATATGGCACCTCCTAATACATGATACGATCCATCAAAACTATTAGTATTTTCAATTTTTATTGCATCTTCCATATTTTCAACAACACACAAAAATTTTGAATTTCTATTTTTATCACTAAATGCNGACTCTTCTCCTTCGAGAATAATCATTCCACTAGTAGGGCAAATATCGAGCTTGTCGTTAACATCTTTCAAAGACTCAATTAAGTTATTACTAAAAGATTTATTTGATTTAACTATAAAGTATGCTATTCGCTCTGCTCCCTTTCTACCAATACCAGGAAATTTTGATAATGAATCAGCAAGTTGATCAATATATGTGATAGCCTTGCTCATTAAAATCCTGGAAGATTATCCATTAAACCGCCTGTAACAGATTTTAATCTTTTTGCTGAGGTATCTTTTGCTTCTTCTAGCGCTTTATTTACAGCAACTTTAATTGCATTTTCAATAATATATGCATCACTACTCAACAAGGTTTCATCTATCGTCACTTTGGTAGTTTTCATATCCGCAGTCATAGTAACAACGCATGATCCATTTGAAGAAGATCCTTTGACTTCAACCTTCTCTAATTCTTTTTTAATCTTTGTCATTTCAGACTTCATACCCTGTGCCTGCTTCATCATTTCTTTCATATTTCCAAACATTATGCAAAATCCTTTCCGTCAAAAAGCTTGACGATGTCATCTTGATTAATTTCTTCTTTTACTTCTTCAATTTTTTCTACATTTGTATCAACAATAATCTTCACTTCAAAAGAAGATCCTAGTATTGAATTTATTGTTGATGCAACAAAGGGATCTTGAAGTAACTTTTGACTGAAGTCATTACTATCGTAAGATATTACTTCCAAGGTGCCATCTTTGAAATCTCCAATAATACATGCTTCTAATAATACACCAATTGATCCTCTTTCTTTAGATATTTTCTTAATAATTTTTTCCCAGGACTCTTTTATATCTTCTAAAGATATAATAGAAGACTTTCTCTCTACTTTTTTCTCTTCTTTTTCTATTGGTTTATCAGATTCTACTTTAGATATTGACTTTATTTTTGGAGTTGATTTTACTTTTGGAGTAGATTGCTTAATTTGCTTTTGAGTACTAGTATTTTCTATAACGTCTGATTTCAAAAAACTTTCAATATCTATACTTTTATCAAATTGTAATAATTTGATTAATGTCATTTCAAAGACTAAATATTGGTCTGAAAATTGCTTAATTGATGAATATAGCTCTGAAAGATTTGTTGACAATCTAACGAGGTCTTTTAATGTCCATGAATAGCTTGTATTCTTATAAACTTTAGTTAATTCAGGTGATATACCAGCTAATTCTAAACCTTTACTGTAGTGCAATAATGATAGATTGCGAAAATGACCTATTAACCCCCTAAGGAGATCTTCAATGATATACCCTTTGTCTCTTATTTTTTGTATGACAGACACTAAACTATCTCCATCTTTATTATGAAGCGCATTTGTTATATCAAAATAGATTTCCGAAGGGACTATACCGAGCAAGTCCGTAACTATCTGACTGGTAATCTTTTTATCGCTAAAAACTAATACTTGATCTAAAAAACCTAAAGCATCTCTCATACTTCCATCAGATTTACTAGCAATCAATTCTAATGATGTATCATCTATTTCTACAGATTCAACTTCCAGTATATGATTTAGCCTATCTTTTATAACAGTATTAGTCATAGGTAAAAAATCAAAACGTTGGCATCGAGAAATAATTGTTTGGGGAACCTTATGTATATCTGTGGTTGCCATAATAAATTTTACATGAGCAGGTGGCTCTTCTAAGGTTTTCAATAATGCATTAAATGCTTGAACAGTCAACATGTGTACCTCATCTATGATAACTACTTTAAATTTGCCGGATAAAGGCATGAATTTAATATTTTCTCTAAGCTCTCGTATTTCATCAATCCCTCTATTTGATGCACCATCAATTTCAACCACATCCATTGATCTTCCCTCAATAATTTCTCTAACTGCATCTGAATCTGCATCGTAATCTATAGAAGGAGTATCTGACCCGTTTAAAGACATTGCTAATAGTCGAGCTGTTGTAGTTTTGCCAACACCTCTAGGACCTGCAAACAAAAAAGCTTGGGCTATACGATTTTTTTCGAATGCTTTTTGTAAGGTTTCTGTGATATGGTTCTGACCAACAACATCTTTAAAATGTTTTGGTCTCCATTTTAGTGCTAAAATTTGGTAATTTTTACTCAATTGAATCCTTTGCTTTCGACAATTTAAGGAAAGTTTTAAATTTTATAATGATAAATAATGAAAGGTTGTAAATAATGTTTATAGTACCAACAGAAGAAACAATTAAATATGCTAAAAAAAATCACGATGATGGCAAACCTTTAGTTCAAATAAACCTATTTTCATACAATAAGAATGCTAAGTATGAAGATGTAGCATTAAATAATATATCTGGAAGAGATGCTTATAAAAAATATGCTGAAGTAGCCACTAAAGCTGTCACTAAAGTTGGTGGAAAAGTATTATGGTGGTCAAAAATTAGATTAACAATGATTGGTCCAGATAAAAATAAATGGGATGAAGTTGGCATAGTATGGTATCCTAATATGAAAAAATTTCTTGAAATGACAGAGATTGATTGGTATAAATCATCATTTGTTCATAGAGAAGCTGCTTTAAATGATACAAGACTAATCACATGTTATGATATGTCCCTATCTATGAAAATAAAACTGAGAATAGCTTCATTATTTGGAAAAATATTATTCAGATAAAAAGAGTGCAGAGATATTTCCTGCACTCTTTATTAATCTTAACTCTTAATTATCCTGCTTACTAAATTCACTTCTTAAACTATCAGCTTTAGCAACGCTGGCCTTCAGTCCCATTTTAGCTGACTGCTCAAAATATTTTAATGCAGAAGTTTTATCATTTATTGCTAAATAATAATCTCCCATGGAATCGTAAGGGTTTGCAGATCCAGCAGCTCTTCTAATTTGCTCTTGGAATTTCTTACCTGCGTTATCTAAGTCATCTTTTTCCATATATGCGTATCCCATCATATTTAATACTGGAGTAAAGTTGGGATTCATTGCATATAGTGCTTTTGCTCTATCAAGAACTACATCTGCTCCTCTGTCTGATATTGTAGCAAAAACTGTTTCAAATGCTAAGAATGAATCATCTGAATATTTATCAGATAAAGACTCACTTAAAGCATTGAAAGTGCTAGTTCCATTTTCCATATCACTAGCTACTGCATTAATAATTGCAGCTTCATCTTTTGACGCATTTAAAGACATGCTTACAGCAATATCTAGGTCATCTGCAATATCTCCTTCATTTCCTAAGAAAGCGCTCGTTCTAGCTCTCATAGCATAGGCTAAAGCAAAATTAGCATCTTGATCAATTGTGTTTGAAAATGATTTATGTGCATTTTCCCATTCCAAGTTATAAAGCTGCCATCTTCCCATGTCAAAAGCATTTTTTGCTTCGTCGCTATCAGAGGTAACTTCAAGAATCTTTCCCTTACCCATGGATAGTTTTGCTTGGTACTGAGCTAAAGCAGTATTTCTTGGACCCCATGAAAAACTTGGATCTAATTCTGTTGCCTGCATATAGTACCTTACTGCTAAATCATAGTCTCCTTTATTCAGATAAAACTCTGCTAAAGAATCTAACGCATTTGCTTGCTTTGGATCTAACTCTATATACTTTTCAATATAAGGTAAGGCCATGTCGTATTCTTCTGATTCAGGATCTACATTCCACATATAAGAATATGCTAGCAAGTTATATAAATGTCCTGCATTTATTCTTTCAGCTGCCTCAAGCAACATTGCCCTAGCTTCTTCAACCTTATCTTCGCTTTGAAGACTTCTGTAAGCGCCCGCAGCTAAAAATCTATCATTAGGATATTTTTTATATAAATCAGAGTATCCTGCAAATCTATTACCTTCACCATTTATCCAGTCTACCGCTGCTTGCGCTAACACAGTTTCAGGGTGTCCAGGTTTTGATAGCTCAAGAGCAGTCTCAAATAATTCCCTTTTTAATACTCTATCTTGCTCTGCATGAGCTTTATTTAAGTAGCATGTCACACAATTTGGATCTTTATTAATTCCTTTATCAAATTCAGCTCTAGCTACATCGAACATAACATGATGTGCTGCATCTAATCCAGCGGCAGCTTCTCTTGAAGCATCTCCTGTTTGTCTTGCCATTTCACCGTCTGAATTGTTACAACTAACAAACAGTGAAGCTGTTATTAATAAAGAAAAAATTAATGTTCTATTTTTCATTCTATTCCCCTTTTTTNATTGTTTATCTCGTAAATACAAAAGTTGATTNATCGGAAAGCTTTGAATCAAAATGATAGTTNTCATAATCAAAATCTTTAATATCCTTATTAGAATCAATTTTATTTTTCATGATGAACTGCGTCATTAACCCTCTAGCTTTCTTAGCATTAAATGATATAAACTTTAATTCATCATTTCTGTATTCCTTAAAAACCACAGAAAGTATCTTTCCGTTAAACTTATTTAAATCAATAGCAGAAAAATATTCAATGGATGCACAATTTACTATTGTAGGATTTTTATGATTTTTTAAAGTTTTATTTAAGTTCGAAGTTAAATCCTCTTTCCAAAACTCATACAGATTTTTTCCTCTTTTATTTTTAAAAGATATCCCCATTTCTAGCCTGTATGGCTGAATGAGATCTAAAGGTTTTAAAATTCCATATAATCCAGATAAAATCCTCAAGTGGTTTTGCGCAAAATCAAAATCTTTATCTTTAAAATTTTCTGCTTTTAAACCTGAATATACACCACCGTCAAATGCTAAAATAGCCTGCTTTGCATTTGAAGTATTGAAAGGCAAAGACCACCTATCAAATCTTTCACGATTTAATTTTGCAAGATTATCGCTAATACTCATTAAGTCTTTCAAATCATTCTCTGTAAGATTTTTAGCTTCATTTGCTAATATTTCTGCACTTTTAATAAAATCACACTCAGTATGGCTGTGAACAATATTCTGCTCATTAAAGTTTAGTTTTTTTGATGGTGACAATAATGTAATCATTTGACCTCTCTTAAGTTTTTTTTGATATGTTCTCCGACTGGAATTGATTTTTGTTCAACAAAATTAAACATTACAAAAGTATGGATACTTTGAAATGAAGGAGCATTATCCCCTTTAACAAATATTCCTTGATGTACATCATAGCTCTTAGAACCAACTCTAGTAATACGATATCCAATTTCTAATTCTGCAGGATGATGAACCTGCTTTATGTACATAACTTTCATAGAAGCCAACAAACCAGCTGCTGTACTATGTAAACCAAATTCGTGCTCGTTACTACCATGAAGATGATCAATAAATTCTTTATGTTTTGTTTCAAGTAAACCTAAATATACAGTATGATTTATGTGACCAAGTGTATCCATATCTCTCCATCTAGTTGATGCAGAATTAAAATAATCATACTCTGAACGCATAAGAATTTTTTGCTTCATTTTGATAACTTTGCCTTAAAAGATTCACATAAATGCCATACTTGCTCCCATTGATCTTTATCATATGATGCTTTTGATGATTTGATTGGTTTACATTTAAAGAAATATTTTCCAGAAATGTTTTTAACCTCATCTGAAGTACTTAGATAGATACTTGAATCTGCACCATTCTCAACAGTTCGAGCAAATAGCTTTGATCCAAATTTAACAACTCTCTTTATTAATGAACCTTCATTTCCACCAATATTTGTATCAACAAAACCTGGGTGTAAAGCATTGACTGTGACTTTATCCTGCATTTCTGCTAACCTGTATGTAAACATAATATTCATCAACTTGGAAATACAGTATGCTTTCCAGAATGAATATCCTTTTTCGGCATTAATATTATCAAAATCTATAGAAGCGCCTATATGAGCATTAGATGCAACATTAACCACCCTAGATCCCTCTGAAGCTGATAAGATATCCATAAGATTTGTTGTAAGGGTGAAATAGTTCATTTGATTTGTTGCAAATGTTTTTTCTAGACCTTCAGAAGTGATAGTTTTATTTTTACTTGCACCTCCCGCATTATTAAGCAATACATCTACTTGAGAATATTTATTTTTAATTTCTTCAGAAAGCTTATTAATTTCAGATATCAAGCTTAGATCTGCTTGAAAAAAGTCAAGTTTCTCATTTCCTGTTAAGTTTGCAATTCGCTCTATTGCCTTTACACCTTTTTCAGGATTTCTACCAACTAAACCTACTTGATTTCCAAGAGCAGCTATCTTTGTTGCTGCTTCTAAACCTATTCCATCGGTTGCACCAGTTATTATAATTGTTTTATTAGCCATAAACACTCTTTGAACGAATCAATATTACCCATAAATTATTATCGATGTTACAAAATTATCAAACAGGACTAGAATATTGGTTTTTACTAGGATTTATAACATTCCTCATTTTATTGAAAATGCCTGCACCTTATGGAAAATTTTCTAAGCCTAATTGGGGATCTTGGTTTTTTATAATGATTCCTAGTCAATTAGGTTGGGTGGTTATGGAAATCATCTCACCAGTCATGTTAGGATATTTTTTCTTAACAGGCCCTATAGAAAAAAGCATAGTCTCATATGTTTTTTTTATACTATGGGTTGGTCATTATTTTAATCGCAGTATTATCTACCCTATTAGACAGAACAATCCATCTAAAATGCCACTACTAATCCCATTACTTGCCTTCATGTTTAACATTGTAAATGGCTCTTTGAATGGATATCATTTAGGGTTTGTTCAAGAATATTCATTTGAATACATTTATAAATGGAATTTTATTTTAGGTGTCATACTTTTTGTAATCGGAGCTATTATAAATATTAAGTCTGACAATATTTTATTACGCTTAAGATCTAACAACAAGAGCTATCATATACCAAATGGATTTATGTATAGATATGTTTCTTATCCAAATTATCTAGGAGAAATAATGGAGTGGGTTGCATTTGCTTTAATGACATGGTCTCTTGCAGGGTTGTCATTTGCAGTATGGACAATAGCAAATCTCGTTCCAAGAGCTATTGCTGGACATAGGTGGTATAATGAAACATTTGATAATTATCCAAAGAACAGAAAAGCTATACTACCGCATATACTTTAACTAAAATTCTAAATTTTTTTTCTTTTTTCTTTTCTTAAAAAAATATTCCTGAATTAATACTAAAGAGTCTCCACCTAAAACATTACCTCTTACTACGCTTGGTGTCTTAAAAGTGGGATTTCCACAGATTTCTAACTTTGATCCACATGCACCAAAATCTTCATCATAACATCCAAAATATAAAGCATCAATTCGACTATTGATAATAGCTCCTGCGCACATAGAACAAGGTTCCTTTGTGACATAAAGACTGCAGTCTTTTAATCGCCAATCTCCCATCGTATTTGAGGCTGCTGTAATTGCTAACATTTCTGCATGTGCAGTAGAGTCATTTAGAGATTCGCATTGATTATAGCCTTGTCCTATAATTCTTCCTTTATATACAACGATAGCACCGATTGGCACCTCATCTTCTCGCATCCCTTTTGATGCAACGCTAAGAGCGCGGCGCATCCAATCTTCATGAGAGACTGCTCCTAATTGATTTTCAATTGACATGTGTACGCCCGGAAGGATTTGAACCTACAGCCTCCTGGTTCGTAGCCAGACGCTCTATCCAGTTGAGCTACGGGCGCATATGTAAATAAGAACGAAATTTATTAATCAAAACTAAGAGCTTCAACCTGGAAGATTTTTTTCTCATTAGGTCCACTATTATCAAATTGAACGAAAGCAACAAGGTTTAAGTCTTCAGCGCTCCAAGATACGCCTGAATTAGCTGGCCAATTACTATCCAATGTCCAATTATAACTTTTTGTGAAAGTTTCATTTACACCAAGATTTAATGGCTCTCCATAAGATACTGATCCCGAAGAGTTATCAATGGTTAAAAAATCGATAAATGTTTGATCAAATACTGTTTGTCCGTTTGGTGCTTGATATTGGGAATTGTCATGAGTCACAGCTACGAATAGTCTAAATCCAAGATTATTTACATCACCTGCTGACGATACATTAACATTACCACTGAGATTATAGCCGTCTCTTGTTCCTGTCATTTGTATATTAAAAGGCGATACACCATCAACTGCTAATCTAGCTTGAGTTCTCCAACCAGCTGCAGTGCCACCAGCATCTACTTGACCCTGAACAAACATATGGGGAACATAACCTACACTGTAATAACTTTCGCGATCTATAACTGGCGCTGTATTCCAATCATAATAAGGGTCACCTGCTGAGGGCCACCAAACATGGTATCGTAATACAATCCAATCATCAGCTAGGTCATCAGCATATACGGATGATTCAGGATTTAAATAATTATTTAAGGTTGTATTTTGAGGAAAACATGGTCCGCATGTAGTTGAAGTAAATAACTCCATCAAAACCTTAGATTTTACATTTACAGCTGAGCCGTCGTTGCCACCAGTTTCTGATGTACTATCAGTGGAGGCATTAACACTACTTCCACCATTAGAGCATGACATAACAAGCATTGAGCTTATTGCAGTAATAGTTATTAAAATTTTATAATTTTTCATGTAATATTTCCCTCCCAAAAGAAATCTGCCATTCCATTAACTCGGATAAGTTAATCTATATTAAGACTGTAGTCAATTCTTATGCCGTCGTCAAATGCTTGTATATATCGACATACACCATTTGTACAATCAAGTCCACCACGAATAGATCCAAAAAATAATTCTAGTGTATGATCTGAATCAAACTTGTATGCTATCGATGTTGAGCTCCAATCATTCGCACTGTCAAAAGATTCATTCTGGCCATTATCAAGTAATGACTCATCGCTATTTGTTGATTCGCGAGAAAGATTAAAGGACCATTTTTGATTATAATTTGCTGAAAGTGCCAAAAATAGATTTTTTTGATATTTTTCTGATAATAGAGAAGTATATGAGTAATTATCCTCTGTATTTTCGGATTCTGATGTAGTTTCAAATCCTGTTTTGAGTTTTTGTAGCTCTAACTGCACTTCGATATTCCATAGTGAATTCACGTTAACATTTACTAGAAATGGAACAGTGACAGATTCACTAATTTCAAATGATTTTAGTTCAGTTGAATTTGATAAAACGTTAAAAACTTCATGTTGAAAATCTAAACCAGCTTTATAAAAAATATTACCATTGGGGTTATATCCGTTAAACTCTATGAAGATTTCTTCAAAAGGATATGATGATTGACTGCTAGAAGGCATAAAGATATTGTCACCCGACCAGTCACTAGTCAGCGCCCCTATACCATTATACCATCGCTTTGAACTACTTGACTTCATATAGTTAACTGCAATATTTGAATTATTACTTAATGGACCTAGTAATTGAATTTCTATCCCTACTTCATCATTCAAATTTACCTCTCTTGAACTTCTACTCAATAATCTAAAAGTATGCTCATAGAACCCACTCGGCGAACGCTGGATATCTAATGCCCTACCATAATTATCAACCATATTATCTCGGTTAACTGGATTATTTATATCAACCTTAAAATTCCTATAGCTAGAAGTAATGGACCAATTTTGAATATAATTTGATGAAGATAGATAGAAACCTATACCATTTTTTTCTTCATAAAAAATCTCTGTCATTCCATTATCTTTTTTAGATGATTTGCTTATAAGAGACATAAAAAATTCTCCAGATTCATACGATCTATCTATTCGCAAGTTTGATAAAACATGGGATAAAGATCTCTCTTTTTCATCTACAAGCAAGAAAGCTGCTCCTACTTTAGATTTTAAAATATTTGTACTAAGATCTGCTCCATAAATAAACTCCTCAACGAAATGATTAGGTATTCTAGGGTTATAATTACCTAGAACAGTAGTACTTGTTCGAGCAGAAACATCACCCATGATAACATTTAATACTGTTGAATCATTATCAAATTGCATCCCCAAACCTCTAGAGCCTGTTGCAAAATCTAGGTTTTGATAGTTTAATTGATTTAGCAGTAATCCTCTACCCCATGTTTGATGTATATCTCCTACCTCAAACGAAAATTTGTCATTATAGAATCCAATTAAATATCTATCTAAACCATTGATATCTAGTCCAATTTCTGGTGGGTTGCTTGCTTCGAAAGTAAAAAGCGATTCTATGCGATAGCCTTCCTTCTGAAGGAACATCTTTGTATCAAGATATATTTCACTGTAGTTATATTCATTACTACTATCACCATATCTCACAGACAGTCTATTAGAAATATCAGTTTGACTATGGACTGTTGTAAAAAAAAATATGATTAGTAGTATACCTCTAATCACTTAAGGCCTTATCTAATTCTAACTTTAATTCAACCTCATCACCCATATAAAAACCTCTTTTGCGATAGACAACTTTGTTATCTTTTAATATTAAAGTCAATGGAATGGGTTGAGCGCTAAATTTTCTAGATAAATTTTTATCAAAATCGAATATAATATGATAGTTATTGTCAACGGGATAATTCCTTGATCGAACAAAGCTCTTTACTTTAGCCTTGTCTCCCGGCTTATCTTCATTGATTAAAATAACTGATACGTTGTCATATTCATCAATAAATTCATTTAACTTATCAATCTCTTTAAGACAAGGCAGACACCAGGTAGCCCAAAAACTAATAAATGAAACATCAGAAGTTAAATTATATATATCTGTCTTATTATTATCCATTAACTGGACCCTACTATTTGGAAAGATTGATTGTGAAAATAGATTATTAATTAAAAAAAATAATAAGAGAAAGCGGTACATGATTATTGCTTAACCGCTTTAGATAAACGCTCTAAACATCTATCCTTTCCAAGCAAAATAATCATATCAAAAATTCCTGGACCATATCCAAGACCACTTAGTGCAAATCGTACTGGCTTAATAAGCTTACCCAGTCCCACCTCATGCTGAGTCATTAAATTGTCAAAAATAGATTCAATAACGTCTCTCATCCAATTTTCTTCAATGCTTAAAGCTTCATATAGGTCTTTTATTATTTGAAGAGCATTATCATCTAATACCTTACTACTCATCTCTTTGTTATAAGAAACATTATCATCAAAAAAGACATTAGATATTTCAATTAAATCATTTAATGTCTTAGATCGGTCTTTCACTAAACTAATAACTTCTTTCTTGTATTTACTATCTTGATTTATACCCCAATTACTATCAAGAATCTCTATTTCTTTTATAACAGCACTAGTTTCTGTTTTTGCCATTTGTTGACCAGAGACCCACAATAATTTTTTTTCATCAAAGGTAGCTGGTTTTTTCTGTACCTGACTAAAATTGAAAGCATTAATAAGTTCACTTATATCAAATATTTCTTGGTCTGAATCTGGATTCCAACCCAACAATGAAAGATAGTTTATAATAGAAGTAGGAGTAAAACCCTTTTCTTTATATTCTTGAACGTTTGTTGCTGCATGCCTCTTACTGAGTCGTTTTTTATCTGAACCTAATATCATTGGTAAGTGAGCAAATGTAGGTATGGCTAAACCAAGAGCTTTATATACTAATATTTGCTTTGGTGTATTTGCCAGATGATCATCCCCTCTAATAACATGAGAGATATTCATATCAGAATCATCAACTGCGACTACAAAATTATAAGTTGGAGACCCATCAGATCTCGCAATAATAAAATCATCTAATTCTTTATTATCAACTTTGATAGCTCCATAAACTAAATCTGAAAATTCTGTTATACCATCTGGTATTTTCAGGCGCACTGTAAAACCTTTTCCTTCTTCAATCAGTTTTTGCTGATCATCTAAAGAATAGTCACGAAATGTCTTTGGTACTCGAAAGAGCTCTTTCTTTTTTTCGGATTCACTACGCATTGCATATAGTTCTTCTTTAGTCAAAAAACATCGATAGGCTGTTCCTGCATTAATCATTTGATTAACTGCTTCTTCATGTCGTGATTTATTTTTTGATTGAAGAACAACGTTGTCATCCCAATTAAACCCCAACCAACTAAGCGCATCTGTAATTTGATCAATATATTCTGACTTAGATCTTTCTAAATCTGTATCTTCAATTCTGAGAAGAAATGTTCCACCACTCTTTTTAGCATATAGCCAATTAAATAGTGCTGTTCTTGCTCCGCCAATGTGAAGATACCCAGTTGGGCTTGGAGCAAATCTTACGACAGGTTTATTCATTGCGGAGGCGAGAGGATTCGAACCTCTGAAGGGCTTTCACCCTTGCTGGTTTTCAAGACCAGTGCATTCAACCGCTCTGCCACGCCTCCAGATATTAAATTTAATTGTATGAAGTGTATATATATAGTAATTTTTTGCTCATCAATTTATTAGATAAAAATTTAAAAGCAAACAAAGGACTTTAATGAAAAAAATATTATTAATACTATGCCTTATATCCATACCCCTCATTGCGCAATCAGCAAATGAGAAAGAAGTTCTTAAAAGTGTTGGAAAAAGTAAGCAGATAGAGCCAAGTATAAATCTTGCTCCAAAACTTACTGAACGTAAAAAGATGGGAAGAGAAATTACGTCGGCTCCAAGTATCGTAATTAACAAACGATCTAGCACTCTAGAATGGAAAGGTGGATTAAAGTTTGTAAATAATAATCATAATGGAAATTTGAAAATAAAGGGCGGAAATATTTATCTTCAAAAAGATAATAAAATTACTGGAAATATTGTTATCAATATGATGTCTATGACTAATATTGATCTTCCAGACAGTAAAAAAGATTATTTAATTGGTCACTTGAGAAGCGAAGATTTCTTTCATGTTGACCGCTACCCAGTTGCCTCTTTGGAAATAAGCAGTTCAAAGATTTTAGAAAAAAAATCTAATGGAAAGTATAACATGGAAATTTCAGGAGATTTGACTGTTAAATCTACTTCAAAACCAATCGTATTCACAGCTCTAGTAGACTTAGAATCTGATATTAAATCTGCATCTGGAACTATGAAATTTAATCGATTAGATTTTGGTGTTCAATACCGATCTGAAATGAAATTAGATGACGCTCAATCTTTTTGGAATGATATGCAAACTACCAAAAAAACTACAATGGATAAGGTTATTAAAGATCAAATTGAAGTAAAGTTCAATATAGTGTCTATGCCAGGTATTCTTGAAAGATAGTATTTAGTCAAAATCAAAGAGTAATAACTTCTTAACACTACCAAAGAAATTATTAAACGACCCTAGTTTATATGCATAATAAGACCATAGTGCATTAAACAGGATAAAGACTATAAAGAAAGGCCAATTGAGTGGGTGTCCTCCATTTAAAAGTGATATCAAAATACCCAACCATGCAGTTCCAGACCAAATGACTGCCCAACGTAATTTTTTAACCATGCTAGGATAATCTAACTCTGAAGCCTGAAGCGAGCTATATCCTATACCAAACAATGCTGCTGCTACAATTCTCAGCGCTACAGTATCTAATGGGTACTCGGGAAAAAATACGGGGATTTGCTCTGCGCCAATGAATATGGGTATAGCAACCGCATAATCGAAGTAAAAGTGGAATACCAGCCATTTTCTAAGCATTGTAGGTACTTTCATAACATTATCCAGAAAAGAAACCTTTCATAACGAGATATGGTAAAATAATATAAAGAGTTACATCTCGAATTAAGTAGTACATAAATATTGCCACTCCAACTTTCCACCCATACTGTTTAAACATCATTTTGATAGCAGCTTTGAGTCCAAGCTTTTTTGTATTAGATCGTAGTTCTGATAACGCTTTAAACATGGTGAAATATAATAGCTTTTTAGTAGAGTTCCATATTATTAAACGGAATTAATGCCATAATAATCGCATGNGTATAGTATCTCTCTCTATCTATTAAATCTTTTGTCAANATACCTACAGCTCCATTTTTTTGTTTTGAGTTTTTTCGATGAAAAACAATATCATCTGCATCTCCTAGTTCCATACCAGAATCAATTAGTTCAATAATTTTTTTAGGTAAATCAAACGTGGCGGTACGAGCCTTACCTTTCATATCTTTTGATTGAATAAATATCCAAGCAAATACCTGCATTTCCTTACCTTTTTTTTCAACACCGCCTTCAATTCCGATCCAATAATCTGCATCCTTAAATTCTAATTTGGCATTATTAGAACGATTCATAGCTCCTATTAGAGTTTCATCGTTACTCATAGGCTGATCGCTTATATCGGATGAAATACGAGCTCCTTCAAATTGAAAAACTTTATCTGGGAACGTCTTTTTAAATGCAAGTATTGTAGCATTAACTTTTATAGGATTTCTTGATGCAATGATGATTTTTTTCATGACGAAATATTATCAAATATTGCCTTAGGTGTTCGGAGCATTATCACTACCCATTTATAAATAGGAATAGATCCCAATTGAGCATTTCTTTTCAATCTCTTCTTTCTTTCGTTTTTAACTTCTATAGGATCATTGCTATTATTAATTTTTCTTTTCTTTGACACAGGTATTATCATTGCGCTAATCCACCAAGGAACAGGGCTATTTTGTGCCCAAGTCAATCCGAAGCCTAACGCAGTCATTAATGCCTGATTGGTTAATGTGCGATAATCTTCTTTAGCCAGAATACGTTCTAGTTCTTTATTTTGATCTACTACTTGTTTATCAAAAATTTCTTTTACAGCACTGTCATGATCTTTAATTATTTTATCATAAGTACCATCTTGTCCAAACATTGGTGATAACAATAAGAATAGGATTATAAATCTCATTAGCAAAACTTAGTGACGTTTTTCTAAAATTTCTTTAAATCTTTTTTGAAAACCAATTATGAACTCCAAAATGATTTTTAGGAACTGGCATTTCATTATTAATATACCAATCCAAACCTTTCAATACTGAATCTAGATATGACCGAAACCTAGGTTTAGCAAATAATAGAAAAGGTATTGTTTGAATCCATTTATTTCCTTGATTTATAAACCATGGTTGAACTTCTATTGATAGTATTGAAGATTGCTGATTTTTTCCTGCTAAAATTCTCCAGGACACATATGATTTTTTCTTCTTCTTTTCCCCTATTAATAAATCATAACCTTCTTCTGGAATCCAATTAACCCAATGTCGCTCGAGTATCCAACCATTTAAATAGTAGATTGTATCTTTGTGACTATTATCATTCCATTCAATGGTAGGATTTTTTAAGCAAAATGGGTGGAATAGTTCTAAGTTTGATTTTTTTGATATAATACTCCAAACCTTTTCTGGATTTGCATTTAGCTCTATTTGTCTTTTAATTGATCTATTATAGTTCATTTTTTTATATTTTTACTGAAAGAAAATCACTCCACTTTGTAGTATAATTTGGGGATAACTTCTCTCTTTTTATTGACCGTGAATTACCTCTGCCTTGCACTGCATAACGAATAGTATCAGGGCCAAAAGTTTTGTTTATAACATCTATAGATTCACTAATCTTTTCGTCATTCAACCTTCTTTTATAAAAGATAGATTCTTGTACTTGATCCTTATGAACAAGATCAGTTAAAACAATACCACACTTCTTATAATCAAATCCTTTTTTGAAGATTTTATCCAACCCTTCGATGCAAGCATGAATAATTCCGCTTGTATCATTCAATGCCATCGGAAGAGACACATTAACATATCTACGGTATTGTGGAAGGTCTGATCTAAATCTATTAGTTGATAAATAAACTCCTATAGAATTAACAAAACTATTCTGAGCTCTTAATTTTTCAGATGCCCTAGAAGCATGTGATGAAATTGCACTTCTTATTGTTTTAAAATCAGAAATATTCCTATTAAAAGACCTTGAAGTAGATATACTTTTCTTCGTTATGAAATCGCTGTCTATTTCGATTTTTTTTATACCATTCAATTCATCTACAGTATGCCTACTTATGATTGACATGTGCTTTTGTATCCATTTCGGGTTTGCATCCTTCAAATCATATGCATTATAGATTCCATTTATTTTCAAAAATCTATTTTTTCTTCTTCCTATTCCCCATATATCTTGCACTTTTACAGTCTTTAGTAAGTCAATATTTTGATCATCTATCAAACACACGCTATCATTAATAAACTTTTTCTTAGACAGGTGGTTAGCAACTTTTGCTAATGTTTTTGTCTTTCCTATACCTATAGACACTGGAATACCTGTCCATTGATATATTTTTTCCATTAACTGTAGACAGTATTCTTTTGGGTTTCTATATCTGGAATTTATTGAAATGAATGCTTCGTCAATCGAATATATTTCTGCATCTGGATTATCATCTTTGATAATACTCATAATTCTATTTGATATATCTCCATACAGCGCAAAGTTTGAAGAATAAACATTGATGTTATGCATTTCTACTAGGTGGTTTATTAAGAAAATAGGGGTTCCCATCTTAACACCTAAATCTTTTACCTCTTGAGATCTTGCAATAACACATCCATCATTATTTGATAAAACTACGGTAGGTTTTTCTTTAATCTTCGGGTTAAAAATTCGCTCGCAAGATACATAAAAATTATTACAGTCAATAATTGCTATATAGTTATCCTGTCTTGTGGATGACATACGTGACTACTCCCCATACCAAGAAATCCATCTCTTCAGTAATTTCTATTCTTTTATATTCTTTATTTGCCGCAACTAAATATAGCTTATTGTTTGTTTTACTAATTTTCTTTACTGTGAATTCACCATTTAAAACACCAATAACAATATCATTATTGCTCGGACTTTTTGATCTATCTACTACTAATAAATCTTTATCGTTAATTCCAGCATCTACCATGGAATTACCAGTAACTCTGATATAGAAAGTAGCAGCACTATTTTCAACTAAATATTCATTCAAATCAATTGGTAAATCCATATAATCATCTGCCGGAGATGGAAATCCAGCAGAAATCATGGTGTCAATAAATGGAATATGAGCATTAGAATCAGTATTAATACTATAGAATTCAAGGGTATTTGTTGTCTTAATTTTTTTGATCATATCAGATAATACAATATAAAAATTACTTCAAATTATTACTATTAGAATTGATAATATTTTATAAAAAGTGCGGAGAGGACAGGATTCGAACCTGCGAAAGCTATTAACCTTACACGCTTTCCAAGCGTGCGCCTTAAACCGCTCGGCCACCTCTCCAATATTTTAGTTATTCTTTGGAGGATTCATCAGCTTTTTCAGCTGAATCTTCTTCAGGGACCGACTCTTCTGAAGACTGTTCTATTGGAACTTCTTCTTTTGGAGCATCTTCTACTGGAACTTCCTCTTGAGCAGATACTTCTTCTTTTGGAGCATCTTCTACTGGAGCTTCTTCTACAGCAGGTACTTCTTGCTGAGCTTCTTCAGCTGATACATCTTCAGTTATAACTTCTTCGGTATCAACACTCTCTCCGAATGCCAATGTCACAGAAGCTTCTTCTTCCATGCGCTTCATAGCTTGATCAATATTTTCGTTTTCATCAAGACGGACCATATTAGCAACAAATTTTATATGACCAGACTCTTCTGATGTAACTGTCTTGATATGTTTAACGAATTTAAAGTTTTTTTCGTCTTTGCCTAACTTTGAAGTAAATGTTTGTTTTTTAGCCATAATTAACTCTCAATTTTCTCTTTTTTGTTATTTTTAATAGAACCTAAACCTGCGCCTATAGAAAGTCCTAGACATATACCTAGTCCAACATTATCTATAATTATACCAAATAGGATTCCAAAAGTAAGACCTAGTCCTATCATTTTATCTCTATTTTTTAATTCTTTTTTAGCCATAATAAATTTTCTTTGATTTAGCCCAAGAACTTAATGTAGGAAAGCAAAAACTCAAATAGTTAATTATTATTCTGTGATTTAGCTAAATCTCTCATATCGACTACAGAATCATGCTCATCTACAATCTCTTCTCCTAATAGTGTTTCAATAGCATCTTCGAGAGTAACTAGACCTGTAAGAGCATTATCGTTATTAACAACCAATGCTAAGTGGTATCTATTTTGAATAAACAACCCTAATACCTTATCTACTGGATCGTTCTCGTTTACTGATGGGACTTCTTTTGATATTTCAGACATCCTAGTGCTAAACTGGTCATCCGCTTTACGATTAACAATGTCATATCGATTTACAATACCTACTACATCGTCCAAATTGGTATCAAAAATAGGAATTCTTGTGAAATCTAGACTAGTATGCTTATCAAGCACTTGTCCGACTGTCATGTCCTTATTTAACGCAAATACTACTGTTCGAGGAGTCATCACATCGTTTACCTTAACATCTTTAAGACGTAAAGTATTCTCAATCAGATCAGTTTCTTGCTCTTCAAGAACTCCTTCATCTTCTCCCATTTCAGCCATAGCTATCACTTCTTCTCTTGTAATCGTGGCTTCATCCTCACCGAAGTTGGATATGAATTCCGCTAATAAAACTAGTGGATAAGTAAATACAATAAGAACCTGAATAACAAATGTTGCGTTTCCAATTAACCCTCTCCAATAAACACTACCAATAGTCTTTGGAATGATTTCTGAAAAAATTAAAATAAGTAAGGTTAAAATTCCTGAAGCAATCGCAACAGAGTTTTCTCCATAAATCTCTAATGTTTTTGCTCCAACTCCAGCAGCACCAAGAGTGTGCGCAAACGTATTGAGCGTTAAAATTGCCGCCAACGGTCTATTTATATTCTCTTTAAATCTTTCAAGACGAATACCGTGCGCAGTATTTTGCTTCTTTAAAATAGATGCATAGGAGCTTGGTGTAGATAGTAAAACAGCTTCAAGTAATGAACATAAAAATGATAAAAATAATGCTAGAAAGAAGTATGCTAATAAAGCTGTCATTTAATTAAATATCCGCCTTGCAATAATATAGAGTACATAAAAATGTACTAAAGCCGCTAATTCGAATCCCACAATATGATAAGGTTCTTGTAATACAAGAGGATTGTCAGCAATAGGGGCTTTTGCTAAATACATATAATTGGCACCATTGCCAATAATAGTGTTTGCTTGAATAGTTAGAACAACAAGAAAATTTAAATAGAGGAATGATGTCCACCATGCATTCTCTCGTAACTTGAAATCATAGAACACCATAAGCCAAACAGGAACAATAAATAGCATTGAATGTCCAACGTAATAGTCAAAAATATTCCAGTATGAGTTACCCCCAGTAAATTCAGGAGTTAATATTGAATGAATAAATCCAACGATACCAAAAAAATAAAGGAATTCGAAAAGCATTTGCTTTCTATAAAAAACTATAACACCCGCCATTATACCAGAAATTGCACAAAGCTGAAGCGGTAAATGTGTAGCTAAAATATAATTATCAGATAGGACGTGAGACATTTGAACCATGAACGTCTTTCCTAATTGGTAAACACCCATTCCGTAGAGCATATAATCTCTATCTTGTTTAGAAAGATTCTTTCCTATAAAAAACATTAAAGGTACAAAAATGAGAGTGAATATTAAGCCACCCCACCAAAATTGTCCTCCAATTTGTGGAGCCCAGTGCTCAATTGCTGTCTTATCCAATGTTTATCCTACCCTACTTTATGTCGCAAAAATTTGTTTGTCATCTTTAAATGCTTTGAATTCTAAGGCATTTCCAGAAGGATCGAGAAAAAACATGGTTGCTTGCTCTCCAGACTCTCCTTTAAATCGAATCTTAGGTTCAATGATGAATTTAATATCAAATTCCTGTAAATGCTGTTTTAATTGATTCCACTGATTCATAGTTAAAATTACACCGAAATGGCTAGCAGGTACCTCATCTCCATCTACACTATTTGTAGCTGGATGATTATTCTTATCAACCAAATGAGCAACCACTTGATGTCCAAACATATCAAAGTCTATCCACTTATCAGATGTCCTTCCAATACTGCACTGCAAAACGTCTACGTAAAATGATCGTGTTATTTTTAAATCAGTGACTGGAAAAGCTAGGTGAAATGGCCTCATTTAATTAAAATTACCAATTATAGTATCTCTATTCAAGACATAATTTAAGTTAAAGTAATAGTTTAACTTATTATTATATCTCATCATATAGAAGAAAATACAACTATATCATTTATAAACTTTTTATTAAATTTATCTGATATTACTATATCATTGTGTCCACAATCTTCATATACTTTATACGAACCATTTAAGTGATCTTTTAAATATATTGATGCATGTTTTGGAACCAATTTATCTTTATCGCAAATGATAACAAGGACATTATCTGGTCCGCTAAAATGCACTCTCTTAAAGTAGTCATTCCATATTGTTTTTGATTGAAAATACTCCAATAAAAAACTTTGCTTTTCCTTTACTGCATCTTTCCAAAGCTTCCTTTGAGCTTCTTTTGGAGTATTCTTTGTAAAAAACATGGACTGGGTGAGCCAGGCTGGTAAATATCCTTTAAACATAATCTGAATGCCAAGCTTCTTAACCCATTTGTATAGTATATTAATTTGTTTCTGTTGGATAGCCTTAACGGAGATTTGCTTTGGAGCTACACCCGAGGCAACTAGAATTAATTTGTGAATATCATCTCCGAGAGTTTGGGCTACATAGGTTGCAAACAACCCTCCTAAACTATGTCCAACGATAACAATATCTCTATTGGGGTATTTTTGAATGATGTCCTTAACGGATGTTATAGACGACTCAAATGCCTTATCAAGAGATGAAAAGTCTAGATCAATTAAAGAGTAATTAACTGATTTATTATCCAGAATAGGAACTATACTGCTCCAAAATGGAGATCGAATACCAATGCCATGAAAAAAAATAAAGTGGGTCATGTTAAGCTTTCATATTATAGTGGTGCCCGGGGCCGGACTCGAACCGGCACGGAGTTTAATCTCCGAGGGATTTTAAGTCCCTTGTGTCTACCAATTTCACCACCCGGGCAACAAAGTTTTTAAGAGGCGTCGGTCGGATTCGAACCGACGAATAGCGGTTTTGCAAACCGATCCCTTAGACCACTTGGGTACGACGCCAAACTTTTTTAAAAAGTTGAACGTGCCAATATAAATATTTAGAGAGTTAATTCAAAATCATTAACTAATATTCCTGGACATGTAGTTTCTCCTGGATTTCTACCGTCATATGTCTCAATAACAGGCCTAGATAATACATCTTCACCCACACCTTCTAAATTTTTTCCAAAGAAATTATAGAAAGAGTCATCAAAACGCATAGTTTTAATCGGTGCAACCATCTTTCCATCTTCAACCCAATAACATGCATACCTCGTTAAGCCTGTAATGCGACCACCGAGATTATCGCTCCAATTCAAATAGTGAATATTTGAAATAAATATACCTGTACCCAGCCTTTTAAGTCTTTCATTGAGCTTAATATTACCTCCATGCATTAATGGTGCTCTTAAGTACTCTCCCATGCCCCATGAATTTGTATCTTCAGCATAATTTGAATCCAACCCATATTCGAGAGCAGTTTTAGAATTAATTAATGTATTTTTCAATTCTCCGTTCTTAATAATACTAACATTACCTGATACCTCAGCGCGAGAATTAAAAGGAGATGTAGATTTTCTATCAAATGATTCATCAAGAGAAAACATCTCTGATAGTTTCACATTATCATTTCTCATTTTAAGTAAAGAGCTTGATCCATTTCTTATTGAAGATTCACTTACTCCATTCCAATTTAACATATCGACAAAGTCTGCCACAGCATGAGGCTCGAACCATACCCTATACTTTCCAGGTTTTAACTCTACTTTTGGCTTATCCATTAATTTTAACTTATGAGAAGCGTCATTAAATGCTGCTACAAAGTTGTCCTCATTCCAATCTGAGCCAGGATATAATATTTTTACCATATTTTCTTTTGCATCAATAAGTGAGAAGTCGAAAATAAATGAATCTTTTTCAAACCAATGACTTGTACCTTTCGAAGAAGATGAANCTCTAAAAATCTTACCTGAAGTCCATACTCCAGTTAATTTATCTTTATTAATAACATCCATCAAACTATCTAAAATCTCTTCTCTTTTAGGAAGATCTCCCTTTCGATGCATATCTAATGAGTCAAACTTTATAGGAAATACTGTAAAATTATTGTCAGGAATTAAAGATAACGGCTCTCGCAAGGAGTTAATTTCAGATATCAGATTATTCACAGAATAATCTATATCCGAAGAAACTGTTGTTGTTGCTTGAAGCGATTTCTTTCCATGATATAATGAAAGCGTTACTTTGTAATCTTCGATAATACCAGTTTGACGAATCTTTGAATCATTAAATCTAAAATATTGGGAATTCTCACCCTCCATGTAAATTGTCAGTCCTTCACCTTCTTTTAAGGTTGAATACACCTGAGAACATATTGAGCTATATATTTCTTTTTTCATTTACACTCCTCCAAAAACTTGTGTTTTATCAAACTTGCATAAAGGCGAAGCATGTCCAACTCTTTCAACTTGATTCGGCTCTCCTTTACCACAATTAGGGGTACCAAAGATTTCGAATGTATCCAAATCACCTACCATGGATAGGCTTCTCCAGAATGGATTAGTAATACCTCTATAGTTTGGATTTTTTACTACCTTAGTTAACACGCCATCTTCTATAAGACGTCCATACTCACAGCCAAATTGAAATTTATTTCTATAATCGTCAATTGACCAAGATCGATTGCTTTCCATATATACGCCTCTTTCTACGCTACCAATTATCTCATCTCTCGATGACTCACCAATCTCAAGATTGATGTTAGCCATACGATCTATTGGAATTCTGTTCCATGAAGATGCCCTTAAATTTGAAACACCATTTATGCCCGATCGAATTTGGCTTTCAATCCCTCCAAGCCCTCTAACTAATATACCATCTTTAATTAAATGCTCTTTCTTAGCAGGCATTCCTCCGTCATCAAAACTATAAGTAGCTAATTGATTTTCAATAGTTGGATCAAATACAATATTCATCAAATCTGAACCGTATTGTAATGAACCAAAATCTTCAAGATTGACGAAACTTGAACCTGCAAAATTTCTTTCATCTCCTAAGATTCTATCTAATTCAAGGGGATGTCCAACGCTCTCATGGATTTGTAACATCATTTGGTCTGGAGCTAATACTAGGTCCATAACTTCAGTTGGGCATTGCTCAGCATTCAATAAATCTAAAGCTTGTAATGAAATCTGATTAGCTTCGTCTTCTATATTATACTCTTTTAAAAATTCTGCACCTGCTTGGAAGCAGTGTCCTCTCATTCCATGATTACTTCTAGTTTGAGAGTCATGCTTGTTCTGAGCAGTTGAAGACANCTCAACTAAGACTATATCCATTTTTTGATGTATNTCAGCACCTGATGTACTGACAATATCTGTCGTTCTTTCTATAAGCTCAACTGTTGTAGCTGCATGAACAATTTTATCATGATCCATTAGAGTCTTTGAACCCAACAATGCAATATCTTTGATATCAGTAACAGATAAATCGCTTAAAGGAGTTTCTAACTTAGTATTATATTCTCCAGTAAACCCTTCTCTTACGGTAGACTGGTCAAATTTGAATACAGAATATTTTGAAGCTAATTTTGCATTATTATAAGCAGTTTTAATGCATTCTAAAATATGAGACTCATCAAGAAATGGCGTGGCATAGTAGGAAAATTGTCCATCTACAAGCACATCAATCATTACCCCTTTAGTAACATTTCTTTGAACATTATCTAAAGATAATTTTTTTGTGGATAAAATATTTTGTATTTCCTCAACGTATCTTATACCAATCCAGTCGGCATTTACGTTTGTTTTTGATAGGATATTTTTAAAATTCATAAAGTTTATATCGCCTTTTTATACATTTTTAATGAAATGAGTTTAATAAAATGAACAACATTTAACAATGTAATAGATGGTCATTCATTCATATAATTAACTCTCTTTAAAAAAAGACACGGCTTTTTGCACCTTTTTTTTTAATATTAGAGCATGATTTATAACAGTATTTTAGAAACTATTGGATCTACCCCGGTCATAAAACTTAACTCAATTGGCTCAGATTTAGATTGTAATCTCTATGTAAAGCTTGAAATGTTTAATCCTGGCGGCTCCACTAAAGATCGTAGTGCATTTTATATGATTGATTGTGCTGAAAAATCAGGAAGAATTAAACCTGGCGATACGTTAATCGAAGCTACTTCTGGTAATACAGGTATTGGGCTTGCACTTGCTGCTGCTGTTAAAGGATATCGATTAATTATATGCATGCCAAAAAAGATGAGTATGGAAAAAGAATTAACTATTAAATCTTTAGGCGCAGAAATTATACGCACCAGAACAGAAGCTTCACACGATGAAGATGATAGTAATTTTGGTATTGCCAAAAAATTGAATGAAGAAATTCCTAATAGTCATATTTTAGATCAATGGGAAAATCCATGCAATCCAGAAGCCCACTATAAATATACTTCTCAAGAAATATTAGATGACTTTGGAACAGATTTAGATATGGTAGTAATGGGCGTTGGAACCGGTGGAACTATTACTGGTGTTGGAAAGCGCCTCAAAGAATCTATTCCAGATATTCAAATTGTAGGTGTCGACCCCTATGGATCTATTTTAGGAGGAGAAGATGAATATAAAGGCTCTCCCTATCATGTTGAGGGTATTGGCTATGATTTTATTCCAAAAACTTTTGATTCTTCTGTTGTTGATAAATTTGTGAAAGTTAATGATAAGGAAGCATTCAGTACTGCAAGAGCCCTTATAAGCGAAGAAGGATTGTTAATTGGAGGTTCATGTGGATCTGCAACATTCGGAGCCTTAAAAGCAGCAAAACAGCTCAAAAAAGGGCAAAATTGCTTAATAATACTACCTGATAGTATTCGAAATTATATGAGAAAATTTCTTTGTGACGATTGGATGAAAGAAAACGACCTTATTTAAACATTCTCTTTTTTCTTTTGCTTCTCTGGAAAGTAATAGCAAATCGATGCGCCTCATCTCTTAACTGTTTCAAAAGATTCAACGCTGGAGAACTTTTTGCAATCCTCAATGATTCTGAATCTCCCGGAATAAATAACTCTTCTAACCTCTTAGCTAAAGCAACAATTGGAAGGTTTAGATTTAATTTATCTAAAGATAATTTTGCTGAGGACAATTGCCCTTTACCCCCATCAATAAGAATCAAATCAGGTAATGGATTTTCTTCATCAAGCTGTCTTTTATAACGACGAAATACCACCTCTCTCATTGATTCAAAATCATCAATTTGATCAATGCTGATATTATATTTCCTGTATCCACTCTTAAATGGTTTACCATCCTTAAATACTACCATTGATGCTACCGTGTCTGTTCCACCTAAGTGAGAAATATCAAATGCTTCAATCAAGCGAGGCGGTTTAGATAAAGTTAAAATATCTTGAAGCTCTGTAAGTAGCTTTGGAATATAGTCTTTGCGTTTTTCTAAGTTTAACATCCATTCATTTAGAAGAAGCTTTGCATTCCTACCTGCTAATCTTAATTCTTTATACTTTACTCCTCTCTGCGGAACAGTAAATTCTACCTTACGACTATTTTTTTCAGATAACCATTCTTTCAACTCTTCAAATTCTATAGGGAGTTCTGACAAATAAATATTGTTAGGGATATAAGCTGCATTCATATAAAAATTAATAATTATAGATCGTAATATTTCAGCAATAGAGTCATTAGTATCTACGGAAATCTTCTCTCTACTTAATATTCTACCTTCTCTAATACGCAAAATTACTACTACGTGATGATTGTCCTTACTTTCCACTCCAACAACATCTCTGTTTGTAAAATCAGCTTCTAGCTTTCTTTGACCTCTTTTAAATGAAGTGATTGCTTTAATTTGATCTCTTACTCTTGCAGAATCTTCATACATCAATTCTGATGAAAAATATTTCATCTGCTTTGTTAATTTTACTTCTAGTGTCTTAGTTTCTCCTTTTAAAAATAAAATCATATCATCTATCATACCTTGATAGTCAGATTCTGTGATTGTTTGAATACCCAGTCCTTTTTTAATGATGGTTCCATCTTCTAGTTCGATATAGCAATTGCGAATAGGAAATGCCCTATATAAAACATCTAGTAATCTTCGCATTGATTTTACATCTGTATATGGTCCAAAATAGCGAGACTTATCGCTCTTAATAGTTCGGGTAATATCAATCTGAGGAAATTGTTCATTTGTAATCTTTAAATATGGAAAAGATTTGTCATCTTTTAAGCGAACATTATATTTAGGTTTAAACTTTTTAATAAGAGTTGCTTCAGTAATAAATGCATCTGCTTCATCCTCACATACTATCCACTCAAAATCAAAAATTCTATTAATTAGTGACTGGTCTTTTGGTGATCGATAAGATTTTTTTTGAAAGTAGGATTTAACTCTCTTTTTAAGATCTTTTGCCTTACCAATGTAGATAATCTTATCCTTCTTATCTTTAAATTGATAAATACCAGGAAGTGCAGGCAAACCAGCAATTTTAGACTGTAAGTCTATTTTATGATCTCCAGAATGTCTTTGTAAATAACACTAAGACAGCAAAAATTTCTAGCCTACCCAATAACATACAAAACATCATAATATATTTACTTATCATTGGCATTAAACTATAACTGTTCATTGCTCCATAAGACCCCCAAGATGGACCAATATTCCCCATACCTGATGCCGCTGCACCTAATGAAGATTGAAGGTCGTCACCAAGCATAACAAATAAAAAGGAGGCTATAAAAAAGAATGCTACATAAAATAAAAAGAATGCTAAAGTTTTTCGAATTACTTCATCGGGAATCACCTTCTGACCTAAGCGAATAGGTATAATAGCTTTTGAATGCAATGAGCGTTTTAATTCTGATCCAGCATATTTTACAATAGCAACAATTCTAATTAGCTTTATACCTCCGCTAGTTGATCCTCCCATGGCACCAACAAACATTAATCCAAATAACAAGAATTGCTTTATAAACGGTTGCCAAACACTATAGTCTGTAGCAGTATAGCCTGTTGAAGTAAGTATAGCGACAACTTGGAATGTTGTATCTAGATAGTTGGAACCTTCATTATACCAGCTACTGGTAAATAAAATAGCGATCGATGCTAAAGCAATAAGTCCTATATAATACAAAAATTCTCTATCTCTTAAATATGCTCTCGGCCCAGCTTTAACAACTCTAAAATGCAAGGCAAAGTTTGTTCCACCAATAATCATAAATAACAATATAACAGACTTTACATACGCGCCTTGACTATTAATACTGTCATTGAATGTTGAAAATCCGCCGGTTGGCATTGTAGTTAATGCATGACAAATAGCGTCAAAAAAAGGCATGGAATATGATAGCAATGTAAATTCTAAAAATGTAAATCCTACATAAAATGAAAGTAATAGTCGTGCTGTATCTTTAATTCTTGGTGTAATTTTTTCAGATGATGGTCCTGGATATTCTACATTGAAGAGCTTCTCACCAGACACACCCAATAAAGGTAATAGTGCAATAGTGAATACAACAATTCCTAAACCTCCAATCCACTGTAGAAATGCTCTCCAAAATAATATACTCTTTGGAAGGCTTTCAATATCATCTAAGATAGTAGCTCCTGTAGTTGTCACGCCAGAAACCGCTTCGAATAGTGCATTTGTATAAATATTAAAAAATCCCGAATAATAGAATGGAAGTGATCCAAAGACAGATGCTATAATCCAACTTAATACAATAACTAAGAAAACATCTTTATTTGAAAAAGAAGTTGCCTTCCTACAGAGGTACCAAATAGGTATACATGTTGCAAAGCTAATTCCCGCTATTTTGAATAAATATGTTTGTTTAGTATCTATAAAATCAATTACTGCAGGAAAGAGTAAAAATATTGACAAAAACATTGTCAAAATTGATAAAAATCTAAATGTAGGCCTTAAGCTCATTATTCTGATTGAAAAATTTTGTTCACTTCATTTACTTTTGAGTGAATACAAAATATTAGTACCGTATCATTAGGTAAAACCTGAAAATCTCCAGCAGGTATTGTTAAATGTCCGTTGTGATTGACAAGAGCTACAATACTCCCATGAGGCATATTTAAATTAGCTAATGGAAGACGTACTGCTTTAGAATTTTTTTCTGCTTCGATTTCTATTGCTTCCATATCTAAAGTACTAAATAATTGAATTACATTATCTTTATGGTCAATTCTAATCGCTTTAATGATAGAGTTAACGCTTACTGTGTTTTTACTTACAATTGAACCCATTCCAAGGTCTGACATATTTTTTACGTAATCAGGATTGGTAACATGTATAATAGATTGCTTCACTTTTAGTTGCTTAGCAAGAATACCTGCTAACAAATTAAGTTGTTGGTCTTCTGTAACTGCTATAAATGAATCAACTTCATTTATATTTTCGCCCTTTAAGAATTCAACATCTGTTGCATCAGAGTGAATAACAATAGAATCATTTAATTCATTGGCTACAGCAACTGCTTTTTCCTTAGCATTGTCAATCAATCTTACAGACATTTCACCTTCTAATTGTCGAGCAATTAAACGCCCTATCTTGCTTGCACCAGCTACCATCACTCTCTTAGAATTTGAAGAAGAAATACCTAAGGAACTTAAAAGCATATCTAAATTTTTTGATTTTGTAAAAAAGAATACATAGTCGTCTGGTTCAAACTTAAATGATGATGAAGGAATGGTCATTTTTTCATCCCTCATAATAGCAATTACTAAACACTTAAAATCTGTATTTTTTTTATGAAAATCTTCTACTGTGCTTCCAACAAGATTAGATCTATGATTGATTTTCTTTGAAAATAATACTGCTTTCCCATTCTCAAATTCATAAAATTTATCTGCGTAGGGATGTTTAACTAATCGAATTATCTCTTGAGCAACAGCGGCTTCTGGATGTATAACCATATCAATTCCAAATTTCTCAGGAATGACAGAGTGTCCATTTTTACTATAGTCAAAATCTCGAAGGCGAGCTATAATTTTCTTCGCACCTAAATTGTGTGCTTGCATTGATGAGATAAGATTGGTTTCGTCTGAATCTGTAAGAGTAAAAACATAATCAGCATCAGCAACATTGGCTTTTTCAAGGACTTTTTCATCAGAACCATTACCTTTTATAACGATAACATCTAAATGTTCATTTGCTCGTTGACATTTTTTATGATTGGTATCTACTACTGCAATATCATAATCAAGCTCGCTAAGAGACTTAGCAACATGAAAACCAACTTCACCCGCACCAATAATTACAATTCTCATTACTTAACTAGTAATCTATAAAGAATTCATAGAAAAACAACCCAAATTCGGTTATTTCTTACGTGCTATTTTCGCTCCTACCTTAGCTAATTTTTGTTCAATTTTATCATATCCTCTGTCAATATGATATACTCTACTAATGTTAGTAGAACCTTCTGCGCACAATGCTGCTATAATTAGAGCTGCTGATGCTCTAATATCTGTTGACATAACATGTGCACCAAAAAGACTTCTATTGCCTTTAATAGTAGCACTACCCCCTTCAAGATGAACGTCACATCCAAGCCTATTAAGCTCTAAAATATGCGTAAAGCGGTCAAAATAAATATTTTCTTTTATCGTTGAATTTCCTGAAGCCAAACTCATTAAAAGCATCCACTGAGCCTGAAGATCTGTTGGAAATCCTGGATACTCGTGCGTTTCCATATCACAAGCTTTGATGTCTAACCCATTTGAAGTAATAATAATTGAATCTTTTTCCTCTAAAATATCAATATTAGATTTTCGCAATAAACTGATTACGCTTTCCATGTGCTTTGGTTCTACGTTATTCAATTTCACTTTTCCTCCTGTTGCTGCCACTGCTATAAGAAAAGTACCTGCTTCAATTCTATCTGGTATAACATCGATACTTTCTACTCCACCTAACGTCTTTACGCCTTGAATAGTTAATATATTAGTTCCAATGCCTGATATTTTTGCTCCCATTTCATTCAACAACAAACATAGCTGTTGAATTTCAGGTTCTGCCGCTGCATTATGAATCTCTGTTTGACCTTCTGCTAAGACAGCTGCCATTAAAACATTACCAGTTGCTCCAACAGAAATTTTTGGAAATACTATTTTATTACCAATCATCTTTTTTGTTTTTGCAATGACATACCCAGCTTCTAGTGTGATTTCTACTCCCAGCTTTTTTAAGCCATCTATATGAAAATCAACAGGTCTAGGGCCCCAAGCACATCCTCCAGGCAAAGAGACTTTAGCCTCACCAAACTTAGCAATCAATGGACCAAGTACATAAAAAGAAGCTCTCATTGTTTTTACGAGTTTATATGGAGCATAAGGAGTGTTTAAATTTTTTGGATTAATAGTAATGTTGGAATGGTCAAAACTAACTTTTCCCCCCATCTCTTCAATTAAATTGCCCATTGTTATAGAGTCAGACAACTTTGGTACATTACTAATAGTTAAAGGCTTATCATTAAGTATTGATGCTGCCATTAAAGGTAATACAGCATTTTTGGCACCACTAACAGTTATATCTCCAAAAAGCTGATTTTTTCCCTCTATTTCAAAATAGTCCATAACTATTTA
>AQSA01000009.1 GCA_000402815.1 Candidatus Neomarinimicrobium atlanticum
GTAACAATGTAAGTAGCAAATAATGATGTTGTAAATAAAAAAAAGATGTTATCTTTAAAGCACTAAGGAGAGAATTATGGTAAAAAAAATACTTTTTATACAGAATAGAAAAAAATGTAAAGCGCTCTAATTTCTTTGATCACTGGGAAAATATTCATGCCCCTCATATGGTAAAAGTGTTAAAACCTCAAAAATATGTACTGACATTTTTTGAAGAAGACCTAGAAAACGGATGTTGTGGAATGGCTGAATTATGGTTTCATTCAGAAGAAGAATATAAGATAGCAATGGAAAGAAGAAATACTGAATTTGGTAAATCTGATAATTGGCATGACGTAGCAAAAGCATGGCCAGACCCTGATCGCTATGAATACACAGGAAAAGAAATTAAAATTGTTGATAATACTTAGTATTGCATGAACCGATTTTTTTTATTTTTTCTCATTTCATTTTTCTTTAGCTGTGAAAAACAGTCTTATCAAATTGGAGATATATTCTTTCAAGATTTAGATTGTGGAGCACCATGCCAAGCTATAGAAGCTGTCACTTCTGGTTATCAAGGCGCACAACTTTCTCATTGTGCTATCATTACTTCTATTGGAACATCTAATTATGACACTATCCTGACTGAAGCAATCGGCGAAACTGTTACTCAAACAACATTACATGATTTTTTAAATCGCAGTAATAAAGTATTTGTTGGTCGCTTAAAAGATGAATATCAATATATGATTCCCGATGCGATTACATATATTCAAACTGATTTAAATGGTAAGCCTTATGATTATATCTTTGATATAACAGATGATACGTATTATTGTTCTGAAATTATTTATGAAGGGCTTAAAATAGCAGACAGCTCACAGGAGTTGTTCTCCTTGAGACCTATGACATTCAATGAACCTGGTACTGATATGCCTTTTGTTCATTGGGTAGAATATTATGAAGACTTAGGGCATCCTATACCTGAAGGCGAACTAGGATTAAATCCTGGAGGAATGTCGCGATCTGATGCGATTGAAATTATTCATATTTATGAAAAACCAACAGGGATGTACTAAAGAGTTTGGTATGTTTCACGATATAAACATTGCTCACAAGCTTCTTTATTAAGGGNTGGAGCAGTATCACTCTGAAGACAATTGAACATGTCTTCCACAGTATTATCAATCCAGTCAGTATCTAATTGAAACTCTACTAATGTTCTTCTGAATTGCATTGTTTTGCCTAAGTGTGGTTGATTTGTATCTCCATTGTAATACATGAGATAGCCAACCTTTGAAACATCGAAGCCGTTCTTTTGTAATAACCAGCTGTAGATTTCTAATTGCCTCTTATAAGCCTCTCCCCGACCCCATACATCATCACGAGAATTGATGGTAGCGCGCTTAGCTGTTGCTTTAAAATCAATTACAACCAACTCTTCTTGTTCATTTACCATAATATCATCTACTCCACCATATATTAAGAAGTTGAAATCAGGATGGACATATTGGATGCCTTTAAATGAGTTTTGCCATTGTTCAATGTCAGGATGATTAAAAGGTTTAATATTCAAATNATATTCTTTAAATAATCCATGAGGTCTATCTTCTTTTCGACAATAATCCATTTCTTTCTTTAATAGGGTGTCTACTGCAGAATTAATCGCCCAACCAGGACCAGATGGTTCTCTGAAACCTAAACGTACCTCCAAATAAAAACATCGTTCACATTTACAGAACAGTTCTATTTTGGTTCGACTTAACTTAAAAGCTGCCGGACTATTTGGATCATATCTCCATTTATCTCCGACGATAGGATTATATTTAGCCATATTTTAATCTACATCAAGAGGTTCAAAATCACCAGACCATGCCAAACATTGTTGATTATCTTTGGCTATCTTAGATATCACCTTCATATCATCTCTAGATATAGTAAAGTGATCTAATTCTAAATTTTCTTTGAGGCGATTTAAATGTACAGATTTAGGTAATACTGGATACCCAAGCTGAATGGCCCACTTTAAAAATAACTGTGGAACAGTTACTCCATATTGATCAGCAATATTTTGACATGGAATTGCACCGCTTTTCATATCTTCAGGCTTTCCATTCCATTGCGAACCTTCTCTCCAATTTGGAATTGGAGCTAATGTTGAATATGCAATTGGTAGTATCTCATGCTTGTCCATATATTGAGCTAATTCTGTTTGGACAACATGCCAAGGATGTATTTCAATTTGATTTGTTGAAGGCATTTCAAGCCCTGCTATTTCAATCTCTTGGATATGCTTTACATTGTAATTTGATACCCCAATATTCTTNACTTTACCTTGTTTTTTTAATTCTATCATCGCCTCCCATTGCTCTAATCGATTTTCTTTAGCAAAAGGATTGTGAATTAAGTATAAATCAATTTCATCTAGTTGAAGCAATTTAAGACTATCATTGCAGGCGCTGATTGCTCCTTTAAAATTTTGAAATGGCTCTTCTTGACCAAACATTCCTGGCCACATTTTTGTAGTAATAAAAATTTTATCTCTTNGGATTGATGATGCTGCTAGCGCCTTACCAATNCCTTCTTCGTTGCGGTAAACTTGAGCAGTATCAATATGTTGATACCCTAGCTCTAAAGCACTCGTAGAAATTTGTTCTACTTCATCATTTGGAATGAGCCAAGTACCAAGCCCAATCATCGGTATCCCAATCTTGTTCATAGCAACATTATACGATGATTTTTGTGATATATTCCATCTTTTTTGCAGCTCTGTGTTTCCCTTAATATGCTTTGGTTCATATGGACACATCCTACATCCGCGACCGCAACATACTTTTTCATCGATTAAAAATTGAGATGTTAACATGAAGCAATAATAATGCTTAAACTAAAATAATAAAAGCGCTAAGATTTGTATTTATCTGTGACTGAAATTTCTTCCACTTTTCCTTGAAAAATACCATTGTAAATAGCATCTGACATCCATTCTTTTTCAATATCAACTTCGTTCAATGAAATATTTTTCCACCAATATTTATTTTCGGGATCCCATCGATATCTTCTTAATCGTAATAGATCTTTTGTATGAAAAGGGCTTCCAGTTGCTGCAATTTTATAAATTGGCATAGCTGCATTAACTAATAATTCCAAAACTGCTTTATCTGAACTGTCGACATTATGGGTCACTAAATGAATCAATGCATCTACATCATACATAGCGCGATGTGATTCATAATAAAATCCATGCCATATACATAGGATTTCTTGTCCACCAGCATTAAATCCTCTTTGTGCCCAATTAATATCATTAAACGAACATGCCCACACTTTTTCTTTCGATANTGGTAGATGACGATCCATAACCCCTCGATCAAAGAAAGCATTATGAGCTACAATAATATCTGATTGATTTAAAACGCGAGATACTTTCTCCCAATCAATAGAATGTCCAGCTATAACATCATCAGTCAGGCCGGTAATTCTTGTTATTACAGGATCAAGTCCTTGTTCTGGATCGTTGAAAGATTCGTACTCATCTACTATGCCTAGTAACTCTCCAGTATTTTTATCAATTGCAGCTACTTTGCCTGCAAATTCTATAATCTTACAATCTTTTTGTAGGCCAGTCGTTTCAAGATCTAAAAAACAAACCATTACAGCATTATCATTACGATAGTCTTTTGGGAGATTAGTAAAATTATCTCCTTCAAATTTGTAGAGCTCAATTTTTTTATCGTTGTCGATAATTTTATTTAGAAATGTCATAATTAAATCTACAAAAAAGAAAGTTTCTTCAAAAGAACAGACTTTTTGAACATTTTTAAATAGTCTATTATTCTTTATGAAGAATTTTTCTAAGCTTTTTACTTAATTTCTTCTGATTTATCATTGCTATCAATGCTTTCATCTTCATCGTCTTCAGAATTTTCGTCAATTTTCTCGACTACTTTTTCNACAGCTTTTTCAGTAGCCTTTTCAACTACTTTTTCAGTAGCCTTTTCAACTACTTTTTCAGCGGCTTTTTTATATACAACACCTGCGGCTTTTGTAATTACAGGACCAAATGCTTCAGCAGCAATACCTTGCAATGAGGTTGCTCCACTGCATGAAAGAAAAACAAAAGATACCATACTAAGTAAAAAAANTTTCATGAGATTTTAAATTAAGAATTAGTTAAACAAAATTAAGTAACAAATATTAATACCATATAATTAGTCCACTTTTTTTTATTAATAATAAAAAAGCCTCTATTAAAGAGGCTTTTTCTGTTCAATGTCGGGGTGGAGAGATTTGAACTCCCGACCCCCTGCTCCCAAAGCAGGTGCGCTAACCGGACTACGCTACACCCCGAAATCTATACGGGTGACTGATGGGACTCGAACCCACGACAGCCGGAATCACAATCCGGGGCTCTAACCAACTGAGCTACAGTCACCATTGGCTTAAACTAAATAAGCCTGCAAACTTATTATAGTTTACGTTTTTACACAAGTAGAGTTAAATTTTTACAAATAAATAAAAATGAGCACTTTAAACAAATATTTAATCAAACAATCCTTTATTCCATTTATGCTTTCAGTGGGTGTGATTACTACGGTATTATTTCTTCAATTTCTTATTAGAGCAATTGATCGTTTTTTAGGAAAAGGATTAGATGTATTTACTATCCTCGAGTATCTCTATTTGAATCTCGCATGGATTATAGCGCTGTCTGTACCAATGTCCCTATTAATCTCCAGTGTAATGACATACGGAAGAATGTCGCAAGATAATGAAATTACCGCATTAAAATCTGCAGGTGTCAATCTTTTCAGTATTATTAAACCGGCGTTATGGTTTGGAAGTATTGTGGGATTTTTATTATGCTTATTTAATAATTTTATTCTTCCTGATATGAATTACAATGCTCGATTATTAGCAAGAGATATTTACCAAAAAAAACCTGAGCTAACTATTGAACCTGGATATTTTGTAGATATGATTCCTCAATATACTATGATCGTAACAGAGATGGACGGAAAAGAGTTTAAAGATGTAAAAATATTTAGTAAAAATACTACATCAGAACAAACTACAATCTATGCTGAAAGAGGATCATTGGAGTCATCAGGTGGAATTATTACAGTGAATTTACAAAACGGTGAGATACATGAAATTGATCTAGAAAACTATGATCATTATCGTAAAATAAAATTTGGAACTCATCAAATTATTATTTCTATAGATGATCTACTTTTAAATAGAACTAGTGAAGCTAATCGTACTGACCGTGAAATGAAAGTCCCTGCAATGATTGAAAAAATTCAACAAAATAAAAATTCAATAGAACAGATTAAAAAGAGAATTATAACTGTTAAACAAGATATTGGTATTAATTCAGACAATGAAATGACACTTGGGAATATCATANATGAAATTGAAAATCTTAAAAATAATGANATGCCAAAAAATGCAGAGTCAAGAGAGTACAACCAAGATATCCCTATAGCTAAATATGAACAAGAAGAGAAGATAAGATCATTAAATAATAATGCGAGACAATTTCAGAATGAATTTACTCTTATAGAAAACTATGAAAAAAATAATAATAAGTATCTTGTTGAAATCCATAAAAAATTTACTTTAGCAGTAGCATGCATATTATTTACTCTCGTTGGAGCTCCGCTAGGCATATTAGTTAGAAAAGGTGGTATTACTATTGCATCAGCATTGAGTATTGCATTTTTTCTAATATATTATATTCTGCTTATATGGGGAGAACAATTAGCTGATAGAGCTCTATTAGATCCTGCTATTGGTTCGTGGATGCCAAATATTGTATTGTTTATTGTTGGATTAATTGTCTTATTCTTATCAGATAAGAAAAACTAATTTGATGTAGGCTGATTACTTTTTAAAAATATTTCTATCTCGGTTTTCTTCGTTCTGGATGTAGGTAATTTTTTAGTTTCAGAATCAATTTCTACCTCTACAACACCTTCTGGCATATCAAAAGGTTCATTTGGTATATCTAATACTTTGTGAGCTTCCTTCATAAATAATGCCCATGCAGGTAAGGCTGCTACACTACCTGCCTGACCTTTACCAAGGCTGATAGGATATTGATCTACTCCAAACCATGCTCCAGCAGTAATACTTGGAGTAAATCCAACAAACCATGCATCACTCCAATTTTGTGTAGTACCAGTTTTACCGCCTGCTGCATGTCTAAATTTATACTTCCATCGAACGCTTCCGCCGGTTCCTTTGTCCATAACTGTTTGCAATAAATTTGTTACCATATATGCAGTTTCTGGACTTAATACTTCTTTTTGGGTATTTGTAAATTCTTTGATTACTTGGCCATATTTATCTTCGATTCTTGTAATAGCAATTGGAGAAGAATAAATTCCTTTGTTAGCAAAGGTTGCATATGAAGCAACAATTTCAATTGGCTTGACTTCAGATGTTCCTAATGCAATTGCATCTACCGCCCTGATAGAGGAACTAATTTGCATTCTTTTTGCTATATTTTTTACCTGCTGAGGAGGTACCAGTTCTTGCACCATACGAACAGAGATTAAATTTAATGATCTTCGCAATCCTTCTCTTAGCGTTGTTAATCCTCCTGTACTATTATCATAGTTTCTTGGAGTCCATTTTTCTTTTTCGCCTTTAGCATTATTACGATACAAGGCAACAGGTTGATTAAGAAGTTGCGTAGTTAGAGGATAATTATTATCTATTGCGGCAGTATAAATATATGGCTTAAATACTGATCCTGGCTGTCTCAGAGCTTGAGTTGAGCGATTATATTGATCTAAATAATCGGAGCGACCACCAATCATTGCTAAGATTTCTCCATTTCTACTATCTATGGCTATAAATGCACATTGTACCAGTAAATTTTCTCTTAAATCTTCATATAATTTCATCTGACCATTTAACATCATCTTCACAGAATCTTCCGGAAATATTGATAAGTAACCTAACTTTGAAAATCTCTCATTATCTTGAAAAAGCTGGGTATTAAATTCATCCTGGTTTTTTCTTAACGTTTTCATTACAGAATCTTCTGCAATCTTTTGAAGTCTGTAATCTAAGGTTGTATGAATTTTTAATCCGTCTTGATAAATATTGATACCTAATTCATCATCTTGTTTTTCTAGTATTCTTCTTACATGCTCAGCAAAGTAAGGTGCTTTACCTCTTGGAATTTCGTATGAAATATTATCAGGGATAATGCTATTGTTCTCAATATACTCTTGGTGGCCAATATAGTCTTGATTGTACATGACCTTCAAAACAATGGACCTTCTCTCAATGGCTTTATTTAAATTTCTTAGTGGAGAATAATTAGCAGGGGATGGCAATAAACCTATCAGCATTGCAGATTCTCCTATCGTTAATTCTGATGCCTTCTTATTAAAATATCTTTTTGCAGCTGACTCAGCACCATATGTTCCATGACCAAAGTGAACTGTATTTAAATACATTTCTAAAATTTCTTCTTTTGTATAAGTCCTTTCAATTTGGACGGCAGTAATCATTTCTTTAAGCTTTCTTGTAATGCTATCTTTAAATCCAACTTCCTTGTAAAGATTTCTTGCTAATTGTTGGGAAAGAGTACTGAAACCCTGTCTAAAACTCATTGAAGAAGCATTGACTATGACGGCACGAACAATGCTTTGCATATCTACGCCCCAATGCTGATAGAATCTTTTATCTTCTGATGCAATTACTGCATGCTTTAGGTGTTCTGGCATATCTTCTATATCAATAAATACTCTTTTCTGAATATAGAACTCACCAATGACTTCGCCATTTCTATCATATAAAGTTGATAGCATTGCAGGATCAAATGTTTCTAAGCGCTCTAAAGAAGGTAAATCTCTGGACAGGTAAACAAGATAGAAAATTACTAGGATAGACAGGTAAGCAATTATTCTAACAGATGTTAGAAAGGATTTAATCATATTTTTTTGGAGAAACCATTAGTTCTGGTTTAACGATTTCATCAAACTCTTGTTCCGAAAGATATTTTAATTTCTTTGCACTTTCTTTAAGTGAAATGTTTTCTTTCAAAGCTTTTTTAGCTATCTCTGCAGATTTTTCATATCCAATTACTGGATTTAAGGCTGTTACAAGCATTAATGATTTATCTAAATTTTCTTTAATTTTTTCCTTATTAGCCTTTAATCCGTCTAAGGCATTTAATGTAAAAGATTCAGAAACTTCAGATAGTAAAGTGATAGATTCATGAATAGAAGATGCAATAATAGGCCTATATGTATTCAGTTCAAAGTTTCCATTAGTTCCAGCATAATTAATAGTTAAGTCATTCCCTAAAATTTGTGCATATACCATATTAACTGCTTCGCATTGTGTAGGATTAACTTTTCCTGGCATAATAGAGCTTCCAGGCTCATTAGATGGAAGCTTTAATTCTCCAATTCCAGCCATAGGCCCACTAGCTAACCATCTTATATCGTTAGCAATTTTGTTAAGAGATCCTGCACATATTTTAAGTTGAGATGATAGATTAGATAATGGATTTTGTGAAGAAAGGAGCTCAAATTTATTAGTACATACACTAAACTCAATATCGGTTTCTTCTGTAATAAAACTACAAACTAATGTATCAAATCCTTCTAAGGTATTAATGCCTGTTCCTACAGCAGTTCCTCCGATTGGAAGCTCTGCGCACTCTTTTACTGCAAGCTTAATTCTTTTAATATCATTACTGATCATTGAAGCATACCCGGAAAATTCTTGTCCTAATTTAATAGGAGTAGCATCTTGCAAATGAGTTCTACCTACTTTTATAATTTTGTCGAATTCCCTGCTCTTCTTTTGTAATGATTTTTCTAAAAGACTAAGTATAGGCAATAGATTGTCTTCTACGCTAAGAACACACCCAACTAAAATAGCTGTTGGAAATGTATCATTGGTAGATTGAGACATGTTTACATGATCGTTAGGATGAACAAACTTATATTCTCCTAAATTTCCTCCCAATATTTCATTAGCCCTGTTAGCTACTACCTCATTAACATTCATATTAGTTTGTGTTCCACTGCCTGTTTGAAAAACAGGTACAGGAAATTGATCAATGAATTTTTCTGGATGATCAGTTATATCATCACATGCTTTCATTATAGCGTCAGATAGTTTTTTTGGTAATTTTTTCTGCGCATGATTTGTCATAGCTGCAGCTTTTTTAATAATTATATATGGTAAGATTAGGCTGAATTCCATTGGCCAACCAATTTCAAAATTTTCAACAGCCCTTTGAGTTTGTGCTCCATAATAAGCATTATGAGGAACTTTGACTTCTCCCAAACTGTCTTTTTCAGTTCTAAATTTTGTCATTTTACCTCCCAAGTATCTCCAGCGTTTAATAATTCATATAAGCCTTTTGCTTTCTTGCTGTCTTTTTGAGCTTCATTCATTTGAGCTTCCATCAGCTCGTCATAACTTGGTCTTTCCTTGCAGTATAGTACGCCAATTGGCTCTGGAAATTCTTCACTTGCTGTAAAGTTGGCTAGCATATCTCCTATAAATCTATCTTTTTCATTATGTACTACGATATCATCTATAGAATAATCTTTTCCAATTTGCACGACTTTAGGTGAAGTGCCATCTAAGTAAATACCTTTGTCTTTTTCTGCGCCAAAAATCATTGGTTCTCCATCCTCTAATCGGAGCAATTGCTCTTCTTTTGAATCTCTATCAGTTAGATGTGAAAAAGCACCATCATTAAATATATTACAATTCTGATAAATCTCAATAAATGAGGTTCCCTTGTGAGAATTTGCTCTTTTAATCATAGCTTGTAAATGTTTCAGCTCTTTATCGATTGTCTTAGCTACAAAAGAAGCCTCTGCTCCAAGTGCTAACTTTGTAGGCTTAAAGGGATAGTCTATTGAACCCATCGGAGTAGAATATGTTACCTTACCTTGTTCAGAAGTTGGAGAATATTGACCTTTAGTTAATCCATAAATTCTATTATTAAATAGCATAACATTTATATCTACATTTCTTCTCAATAAATGAATCATATGATTTCCACCAATAGAGAATCCATCGCCATCTCCTGTAACTAGCCATACAGATAATTCTGGATTAGCCATTTTTAATCCACTTGCAATTGTTGGGGCTCTACCATGAATTGTATGAAATCCAAATGTGTTCATGTAATAAGGGAATCTACTAGAACATCCAATACCTGATATAAAAACAGTGTTCTCTTTCTTTTCTGTAATTTCGGGAAATGTTTTTTGCGTTTGTGCTAATATAGCATAGTCTCCACAACCCGGACACCATCTAATTGCTTGATCTGATTGAAAATCAGCTTTTTTTAATAATGGCTTATCACTCATTGATAATTTCCTTTGCTTTTGCAACTATTGTAGAGGCTCCTAGTGGTTTACCTTGAACTTCATTCAACCCAATTGCATCTACTAAAAACTCCGCACGAATCATCTGACGAAACTGTCCAGTATTAATCTCTGGCATTAATATTTTTTTATAATTTGACAGGATATCTTTTAAGTCTTTAGGAAGTGGGCTAATCCACCTAATTGAAACATGTGCTACTTTTAAATCTTCGTCAAGAAGAGATTCTGTTGCTGCCTTACAGGCTCCATGTGTACTACCCCAACTTAGAATCAGTAGATCACCCTTTTTCTCTCCAAAAACTTCTGTGGGTGGCAATTCATTAGCAATATTTGCTACTTTCTGGGCTCTAATCTGAACCATCTTTTCATGATTATCGGAGTCATAATTAACATTACCTGTGACNTCTTGTTTTTCAATACCACCAATGCGATGTTCTAGTCCTTTAGTTCCTGGAATGGCCCAGCCTCTAGCTAGTGTTTCTTCATTACGCTTGTACGGTAAATATTGTTCATCAGTTAAATTTTCTTTAACAAAACCAGCATCGAAATCGTTCATTTTATCTGGGTTAGGAATAATCCAAGGCTCTGAACCGTTAACAAGATATCCATCTGAAAGCATCATAACTGGAGTCATATATTTTACTGCCATTCTACAAGCTTCATATGCTGTATAATAACAATCTCCTGGAGTAGCTGCTGCAATTACAGGCATTGGTGCTTCACCATTTCTACCATATACTGCTTGGAATAAATCTGATTGTTCAGTTTTTGTAGGTAAGCCAGTACTTGGACCACCTCTTTGAACATTAATAACAACTAGGGGTAGCTCTGTAATGACGGCTAAACCCAAAAACTCTCCTTTTAATGCAATTCCTGGACCCGAAGATGCAGTTACACCTAAAGATCCTCCATAAGATGCGCCAAGAGCTGCTCCTATGCCTGCAATCTCGTCTTCAGCCTGATAAGTCTTAACACCAAATCTCTTCCAATTAGATAAAGTATGTAATATGTTACTTGCAGGAGTGATAGGATAGCCTGCAAAAGTAAGACTTAACTTACTTTTTTCCACTGCAGTTAATAAACCAAGACAAGTAGCTAGCGTTCCATTAATATTTCTATATTTTCCTGGAGCTAATTTTGCTTTTTTTACTACATATCTTGTAGTAAATATTTCAGCAGTATCTCCATAATTATATCCTGTATTTAATGCTCTTACATTAGCTTCTACAACGTCAGGTTTAGATTTAAATTTTTTATTAAGCCAATCAATTGTAGGCTCTAAAGGTCTATCGTACATCCAAAATAAAACACCCAATGCACATAAATTTTTTGTTCTATCAATTAACTTAGGTGATAAATCAATTCCTTCACAGGCGCGCTCTACCATTTTACTCATCTCAATAAAATGCGTTGAATAATAATCTTCTAATGAACCATCTTCGGTAGGATCGCTGTCATAGCCAGCTAATTTTAAATTCTTAGTAGTAAATGCATTCTTATTTATAATCAAAGCTCCACCCGGGGTAAGATCTTTGAGATGTACTTTTAAAGCTGCTGGATTCATTGCAACTAATACATCAGGCTTTTCACCTGGGGTATGAATCTCTTGAGAGCTGAAATGAATTTGAAATGAGCTTACTCCAGCTAAAGAACCAGCAGGTGCACGAATTTCAGCAGGAAAGTCTGGTAAAGTACTTAGGTCGTTTCCCATAATTGCAGAGGTTTGAGTAAATCTTCCTCCACTTAACTGCATTCCATCTCCGGAATCTCCCGCAAATCGAATCGTTACATTATCTACTGTTTCTAATTTTGCTTTCTTAGTCATTGCTCTCTTCAAATGAACATCAATTTACACTACGGAAATAAAGTAAGCAATTAGTTATGGAAATTAAAAAAACTATAATTTTTACGTTAGATTTCTATAAGATTTCGTTTGATAATTATTAAGTAAAATATTTTCTAAAATTATAGGACATCAAAGCTGTATGAGTTAAATTTTTTTCCTGTTATGAAAGATATAAAAAACAGTATAATTAATATATTAAAACAATGTTATGATCCTGAGCTTCCAATAGACCTTTGGAATCTTGGACTTATCTATGATTTAAATATATATGAACAACCAAAAGAAAAGTTTGGCGTAGATATTACTATGTCATTAACTACCCCAGGATGTTCAATGGGTCAGTATATGATAGACGATATCAAAAATAAGATTACGGAATTAAAATTTATGGATACTATAAATGTAGAAATTACATTTGATCCTCCTTGGAGCCCGGAAATGATGACTGAGGAAGGTAAACAAAAACTTGGCTTTTAATATGGAAAATCAATCACTAGAACAACCAATTACTATTACAGAAAAAGCTGCAGCACGACTCAAAAATATCATGCAAAGCGAAGAGCCTTCAAAGAAAGGTATCCGAGTTGCAATTGATACGGGTGGTTGCTCAGGGATGTCATACAATATTACTTTTGATGGTGAAAAAAAAGAATTTGATAAAGTATATGAAAGTCATGGCATACAAATATTCTGCGATGTAAAAAGTTGGATATATGTAAGAGGATGTGAGATAGATTTTTCTAACGACTTATTAAACGGAGGATTCAAAGTTATTAATCCAAATGCTAACAGAACATGTGGCTGCGGTATTAGCTTTTCAGCATAATGNTAGATAAAAATCAACAAATTATTGATTCAACTCTGGATCAAGAATATAAATATGGTTTCACAACTGATATTGAACAGACAACTTTTGAGCCTGGCTTAAATGAAGAAGTTATTACAAAGCTTTCCAAGTTAAAAAAAGAGCCACAATGGCTACTAGATTGGCGACTAAAAGCATATGAAAGTTGGAAGAAAATGGAAGAGCCTACATGGGCACAAGTAGATTATACACCTGTAGACTACCAAGCATTGAGTTATTATTCAGCTCCTAANTATAAGAAAAATGATAGTCTAGATGATGTTGATCCAGATATTATTGAAACATATAATAAATTAGGTATTTCCCTCAATGAACAAAAAAGACTTGAAGGGGTTGCAGTAGATGCAGTATTTGATAGTGTTTCAGTGGCAACCACGTTTAAAAAAGAGCTTTCAAAACATGGAGTTATTTTCTGTTCTTTCTCNGAAGCAGTAATCAATCATCCTGAGTTAGTTAAAAAATATTTAGGATCAGTAATACCTAGAACAGATAACTACTTTGCTGCCTTAAATTCAGCAGTGTTTAGTGATGGGTCTTTTGTTTATATACCTAAGGGTGTTCGCTGTCCAATGGAATTATCTACTTACTTTAGAATTAATGCAGCAAACACTGGTCAATTTGAAAGAACATTAATTATAGCTGATGAAGGTAGTCATGTTAGCTATTTAGAAGGATGTACTGCTCCTATGCGCGACGAGAATCAACTACATGCAGCATGCGTAGAATTAGTAGCACATAAAGATGCAACTATTAAATATTCAACTATTCAAAATTGGTATGCAGGAGATAAAGAAGGCAAAGGCGGAATTTATAACTTTGTAACTAAAAGAGGAAAATGTGTTGGCGATAGCTCTAAGATTTCTTGGACTCAAGTAGAAACTGGTTCTGCTGTCACATGGAAATATCCTAGTGTAATTATGCAAGGTGATAATAGTGTTGGAGAATTCTACTCTGTAGCAGTAACAAAAAATAAACAGCAAGCAGATACTGGAACAAAGATGATCCATATCGGAAAAAATACCAAAAGCACTATTATCTCTAAAGGGATTTCAGCTGGAGAAGGTCAAAATACTTATAGAGGTGGAGTTAAGATTCTAAAAAATGCAGAGAATGCACGAAATTTTTCACAATGTGACTCTATTTTAATTGGCAATAAATGTGGAGCACATACTTTTCCTTATATTGATGTTAAAAATCCAACTGCAAAAATGGAGCATGAGGCTACTACATCAAGTATAGGTGAGGACCAACTATTTTATTGTAATCAGAGAGGAATTAATCTTGATGATGCAGTATCTATGATTGTAAATGGATTTTGTAAGGAAGTATTTGCAGAACTACCAATGGAATTTGCCGTAGAAGCAAAACAATTAATTGAAGTAACATTAGAAAACAGCGTAGGATAAATAATGATCAAAATTAAAAATTTAAAAGCATCTATTGAAGATAAAGATATTCTCAAAGGAATCGATCTAGATATTCCAAAAGGAGAAATTCATGTAATTATGGGTCGTAATGGATCTGGAAAGAGTACATTGGCTAATGTCATTGCTGGAAATGAAGCATATGAAGTAGATGGCGGTTCAATTGAGATGAATGGAGATGACATCACAGAAATGAGTATTGAAAATAGAGCCCTTCAAGGTTTATTTCTATGTTTTCAATATCCTGTAGCTATACCTGGAGTTAGCATGGCTTACTTTTTAAGGGCAGCGCTAAATGCAAAAAATAAACATGATGGAAAAGAAGAGATGGATGCTGTTGAATTTCTAACAAGAGCTAAAAANATATTATCTGAGCTTGGTCTAGATGANTCATTCCTTAAAAGATCAATTAATGATGGATTTTCTGGTGGAGAAAAGAAAAAAAGTGAAATTCTTCAATTATTAATGCTAAATCCACAACTAGCTGTTTTAGACGAAACTGATTCAGGTTTAGATGTAGATGCATTGCGTACAGTAGCAAAAGGTGTTAATGAATTTAAGAATGGCGATAATTCTGTCTTAATTATTACCCACTATCAAAGATTACTAGAATATATCAAGCCTGATGTAGTACATATTATGATTGATGGTAAGATTGTGAAATCTGGAGATATGACATTAGTACATGAGGTAGAGAAAAATGGCTATGCATGGCTTGCGAAATAAAATATGTTAAAAAAAATACAACAAGACAGTCATGATAAGTTTGAAGCATTAGGTTATCCATCAAAAAAACTTGAAAATTGGAAATTTTCTCCAAGTAACCATTTAAAGAAATACAGCTCTAAAAATCTAGATCAGAGCAATTTCTCAATTGAAAAATATAGTGATAAATATACATTATGTTTTATAAACGGGGAACTAGCTACAGAATCTTTAAATCATTTTATCTATAAAGACANTATTACAATATTAGATATAGGTGAATTAGAAGATAATAGCATATGCTCCACATCATCTAATTTTGAGAAAGAAGCTTTTTTTCATCTTGGATTATCTACTNTTAAAACGGGAAAATATTTTGAATTTCATAAGGGAGTTAAATTTGAAAATCCAATTAAGATTATAAACATCTATAATAAATCTGACAAAAATCTTAGAATTTCATCATTCAATATCTTTAAGCTAAATGAAGGTAATGATATTTCTATAATTGAAAAGGATGTTAATGAAGGGTCTGGTAGTTTCAATCTGAATCTTAATAAATTTATATGTCCTGATAATACTATTTTAAATCACTCCATGCTTTATGACGATAAAACAGAAAGCAACTACTTAGGATATAATTATTATGATTTAGGAAAAAGCGTATTATTAAATATTGATAGTATGAATATTAATTCAAACTTTAATAAAAATTTTATCGAAGTAGATTTAAATAAAGAAGGATCTGAAGCTAAAATTAATATCTTAAATCTAGCAAGAGGCGATCAACATCTGGATAATAATATTTTAATGAATCATAATGCAGAGCATTGTATCAGTTTTCAGAATGTGCGTAATATTTTAGATGATCAAGCCACTTGTGTGTTTAATGGCAAAGTAATTGTATCACAAGGCGCTCAGAAAACTGATTCTAATCAATCAAATAAAAATTTATTACTATCAAATAGCGCTACTGCGCATTCTAATCCACAATTAGAGATTTATGCAGATGATGTAAAGTGTGGACATGGATCTACTACTGGAGCATTAGATAAGGAAAGTATTTTTTATTTAAGAGCCAGAGGTATCAATGAACAGGATGCAAATAATATACTTATAAAAGCATTTGCTAAAGAGATTCTCGAAGAATTTTTTGATGATGATATACGAAATTTATCAGAAGATAATCTAAACCATTGGATAGATGGATAAGATAGTTGAAAAATTATCTCATATTAGAGATGGATTTTCTTTCCTTGACGGTCAAGATAGATTAGTATACTTAATTGATTTAGGAAAAAAGATTGATCTNATCGATGCAAAACAAAAAGTNGAATCTAATAAAGTCCATGCATGTACATCTCAAACATGGATAAATCTCAAAAATCACGATGATATAACTATTACCGCTGACTCTGAGAGTGCNATAGTTAAAGGATTGCTAAAAATTTTACAGATTGGTTTTAATAATNAAGAAAAAAAGAATATTATTGATTTTATTGATGATTTTGATGAACCTATAAAGATTTTTGAATGGCTCAATATAGGACCAACTATTTCTAGTCAAAGACAAAATGGATTCATTGGTGCTTTGTTGTTCATTAAAAAAGAGCTAATAAATGAATAAAGAATTTATAATTCAAACTGATGTTTATGTATTCAGTGTCCCAGATGGGCAAAAAACTCTTTTAACAAAGGGTATGTCTGGCATTATTTCTCAATCTCTAGGAGATAATTATACTATTATTGTTGAGGGAAATATGTATCAAGTTAAAGGTATTGATGGCGAAGCTATTGGGGAAGAAAAGCGATCTATAAATTCCAATAATTTTGCTAATGAAGAAGAAATTTGGAATGTATTACATACTTGTTATGACCCTGAAATTCCAGTAAATATTGTTGATTTAGGCTTAGTATATAACACAGATATTCAACAAGAAGAAGATGGTGTAAATATTACAATACAAATGACTTTAACTGCACCTGGGTGCGGTATGGGTCCAGTGATTGCTGATGAAGTTAAACAAAAATTATCCTCATTGAGCGGAGCAAAGAGCGTAGATGTTGAATTAGTTTGGGAGCCACAATGGAACCAAGATATGATGTCTGATGCAGCAAAATTACAACTCGGTCTTTACTAGTTATAATGAATATTGAAAAAATAAAAAATCAATTTCCTATCTTAAAACAAAAGAATCGTGGAAAACCCTTAATATACTTTGATAATGCAGCCACTAGCCTAAAACCTTTATCTGTTATTGATTCAGAAAGCGACTTCTATAAGAACTATTATGGTAGTATACATCGTAGTGTTTATGAGTTAGGGGAAAAAGCAACTAATGCTTTTGAAGGTACTAGAAATAAAGTTGCACAATTTATTGGATCAAAAGATAGTTCATCAATTATATTTACTAAGGGAGCTACCGAAGCTATCAATCTAGTAGCAGATGCTTGGGGCCATTCTAATCTTAGTAAAGGTGATATTGTACTATTAACAGAAATGGAGCATCACTCTAATATTGTTCCATGGCAAGTCATTACTAAGCGAACTGGAGCAACATTAGACTATATTTCTGTACAAGAGGATGGAACGTTAGATATGGATAGCTTGAAAAGTAAGCTAACCAGCAAAGTAAAAATGCTTTCACTCACTCACGCTTCTAATGTTTTAGGCACTATTAACTCTATAAAAGAGATTATCAATCTTGCGCATAACAATGAAACATTAGTAATGGTTGATGGATGTCAAAGTACACCTCATTTTAAAATTAATGTTGATGAGTTAGATTGTGATTTTTTTGCTTTTTCAGGTCATAAAATGTTAGGACCAACTGGTGTAGGAGTACTATATGGTAAAAAAGATTTACTTGAAAAAATGGAGCCTTACCAAACAGGTGGCGGAATGATCAAAGAGGTTACATTAGATGGATCTACTTGGAATGATGTACCATATAAATTTGAAGCTGGATCGCCTAATGCATCTCAAGTCATTGGATTAAGTCATGCAATAGACTATATCAACGATTTAGGGATGAACAATATTACAGCTCATACCGAAATGCTTTCTGATTATGCATTCAAAGAATTAAGCAAAATTAATGATATAACTATATATGGACCTTTAGATAATCGTATTTCTATTGTCTGCTTTAATATAAATAATGTCCACTCTGGAGATATAAGTCAAATGCTAGATTATGAAGGTATTACTCTTAGATCTGGGAGGCATTGTTGCTCTCCATTGATGTCTAAATTAAATATCTCATCATGCTTAAGATTGAGCCTCTATTTCTATAATGATATTTCAGAAATTGACTTTTTTATTGATAAGTTAAAAAAAACAATTACTTCTCTAAGCTAATGGAAACTATACAATTAGACGACTTCTTAAGTGATGGAATCATTAAAGAACAAGAATTCCGTAATCAAGTAAAAACTATCAATTGGGAATCATTTAAAGATAAACAAGTAATGATTAAGGGTTGTGCTAGTGTACCTGTTCCAACATGGGCATATTTAATCATATCAGCTAAGCTTTCTAATTATGCAAAGAAGATTTATTTTGGTGAGCCGTGTGCTGCAATTCAAATCTATAGCAAAAACTAAGATAAGTTTTCAGCAACAATATCGGCTACATCTTTTACTTTAATTGGTTCTTGACCGGCTGGAGTTAATGGGCCTACACCCTGATTCATCATACCATAACAAAAATTACACCCTGTAACTACTGTATCAGTTTTAGATTCAATAACTTGCTCAGCTCTTAATAAATGAGTACGTCCTTCACCACTATCTTTCTTCCACCAAAGTGCTCCTCCAGCGCCGCAACAAAGTGTTTCTTTACCACTTTCCTCTAGTTCAAAAAATTCTGGTGCAGCTGCTTTTATAGCATTTCTTGGAGCGCTTACCTCATCTAAAGTTCTTGAAAGATTGCAAGGGTCATGATAGGTTACTTTTTCCAAAGAGCCTGGATTAATATCAATTTTACCTTGTTCTAATAGCTCTGATATTACTTGAGTATGATGCTTTACTTCGTATTTAATTTCATGGTACTTACTATATTCTTTTTGAAGATTTACTACACAATGTGGGCACATTGTTGTCACATTTTTTACCTTATTTAATTCTTCAACATTTTGGTCCATTAGTAATTGATATGTAAGTTTGTCGCCCAACTTATTTGCAGGGTCTCCAGAACATTGCTCATTACTAAGCACTCCATATGTAACTCCAGCTGAATCTAAGATTTTAGTAAAATTCTTTACAGAGCCTATAAAGTTTGGATCCATAGCATGTTTAGCAAAACAGCCTAACCAGAGCACTAATTCTTTATCACTTGTATAAGCTGGTAACTGTTTAAGTAATTCGCTTGATGACGCTCCTTCGGTATTACCTGTTTCTTGTAGATTGCGTAATAATTTTTGATACTCTTGAGGTACATCTCCTTCAGCTAAGACTTGAAAACTTCTAATCTCATCTGCTTTTTCTACATGATTTCCTACAGGACAAACTTCTGTACATGCTTGACATGTAGTACACTCCCAACCTGCCTCAACGTTGATTTTATCAACCACATTTGCATCTCCTGATTCTAACATGGGTTGCTTTAAATCTAATATAAAATGATATTTTGGATCTAATATACCTCCACCTCTATTTGCTGGACATACATCTGTACATCTTCCACATTCAACGCATGTAAAAATATCTAATGCTTGGTCTTTGCTCAATCTTGATAGATCAAGTAATAGATTATCAAGCTCTTCTTCCGATGCTTCTAAATCGATTGGTATAGCTGGATGATTTGGTATTTCAAAAGGTCTTAAAAAAATATTGAAGGGTGAAAGAACTAAATGCATATGCTTTGATTTTGGAATAAGAAATAAGAATCCACCAATGACTCCAGAATGTATCCACCAATTTACTTTATATGCTATTGGATTTTTAAGTAAATGTAATTCATCAATTAAATATGTAACCATTAAAGTAACAATAAAGACGGTAACCACAGCTGATGTAGCAGAGAATTTACCTAAAGCTTTAGGCTTAATAACAAATCTACGATAAGCTAATGCTAATATACCAAATGAGCAGAAAAAGGCCCAAGGACCTCCCAATATTCTAAAATACCAGAGTCGAAATGTATCATTAAAAAGGTATAATCCAAATGCCATTAAAAAATGATTGATTGTGATGAGTCCAAAGAAAATAAATCCATACATGACAAGAGCATGCATTATTCCTGCATATTTTCTCCCACCACCTGCAACTTTTTTGTGTAAGATTACTTCATCAAACACTCTTTTTAAACGATCTGGAAGTTGATCAGTAGTAAAATCAGATTTACCTGTTAAAACAATTTTAAGACGTAAAATCAGTTGATATAAAAAGAAAGATAGGCCGGAAGATAAAAAAAGGATTAAAACAATTTGCTCTAGAAGAGAAAACTTTATCATAAAATATATTAGTTAATTTATTTCTTAAGTTCTTCTGTTAATTTTGGCACGATTTCCATCAAATCACCAACAACAGCATAGTCTGCAATCTCAAAAATAGGAGCTTCTTCATCCTTATTGATTGCAATAATATTCTTTGAACCTTTCATTCCTACAACATGTTGAATAGCTCCTGAAACGCCAACAGAGAAGTATAAATTAGGAGATACAGCTTGTCCTGAACTTCCAATTTGTCTGTATGATGGCAACCAACCCATATCTACTACAGGTCTTGAAGAACCTAGCTCTGCTCCCATCGCTTCTGCCAAGGACTCGACCATAGGGATGTTATCCTGACTCTCGATACCTCTACCAACGGATACAATCACATCTGCTGTAGTTAAGTCTACACCAGAAGCAGACTCTTGAAATTCTGGTTCACTACTAGACTTAATATCGTCACTATTAATACTTACTTCAAAGACAGTCTTTGCATCAGAACCTCCCAATTCTATATTATCGCTAGAAAATGCTGCAGACTGAAAACTGAGAAGTGTTGTTTCGCTACTTGAATCTGATTGGATATTAGTAGCAAGTTTTGCATTAAACACTTGTCGCGCAAATACAGGGCTATCTCCATCATAAGTAACTGATATAATATCACTTACAAATGGTATATCTAATTTAGCGCTAACTCTAGGTAAGAAATCTCGTACCATATAAGAGTGTCCCATTATTACATATTTGGGAGATAAATCTTTAATTACGTCGGATAAAACTTTTGAGTATCCATCAGCTGAGTATGTACTTGTCATATCATGATCTGCGAGAATCAAATTTTGTACTTTATAATCACTTGCCTGCTCTTTAAGAGTACTTGCATTTTCTCCCATACATAAAACAGATAAATCCATTCCTAGTTTTGATGCAAGACTTTGCCCCGCAGCTACAGCTTCTTTACTAAAAGCATGGATATTCCCTCTTTGATTTTCTAGTACAACTAATATCATCATATTACTCTTAATTTATTTTTTAATATATCCATAAGCTTAGCAACTATGCTATCAGCATCGCCTTCAATTTTTTCTGTAGCTTTTTCAGTCTTAGGAATAAATAGGTTCATAAAATTTTGTTTAGGTGAGTCAGACAGCTGGCCATCTACTACTTTTGATTCCTTGCGCTTGGCACCCATGATTCCTTTTAAAGAAGGATATCGAGGTTCATTAATACCAGATTGTATTGATATACTAGCTGGAAAAGGAAGTGTTACCCACTGAAACCATCCAGACTCTAACTCTCTTTTAATTTTAATTTGACCATCCTGGATATCTGTTTCAATACCTAAAGTAGCAGTAGACATCCCTAATAACTCTCCAAGAAGTACTCCAGTTTGTCCAGAACCTAAATCATCTGATTGTAGGCCAGAAAAAATAAGATCAAAGTTTTCATCTTTTAAGTTTTCAGAAAATAATTTTGNTATTGATAGCGGATCTGTATTTGAATCTTCATTATGTATAAAAATGGCTCTATCTGCACCTTTAGCTAATCCATCTTTTAATACTTTAGATGTATTATCCTGAGAGCCCATAGTAACAACTACAACCTCAGTTCCATTATCTAGTTTTTCTTTAATTTGTAACGCCTCTTCTAATGCATAAGAGTCACTTTCATTCACAACAAAGTTTACAACTGATTCATCAATCCATTTTGATGTGGAGTCAATACGAATGCTGGATTCGTAACTTGGAATTGCTTTGGTTAGTACTGCTATTTTCATAATAAATTTTATATTTAAAACCGACTGCTCGGTCTAGTACGCAATATTAATTCTAATCTTGTAATGAAGCAAATTAAAAAGAATAAAAAACAGGCTATAAAAGAAAGTTGATAAGCGGGGGAAAGTCTTTCAATCTTTCGCAATTTTATAGCCTGAAATATTTTAATTCTTGATCAATTTAACAGAAAGTTTGATGTATTGTAAAGTAAAAAATCAGTATTACGAATCAGAATCTTCCATAGCAAACTTTGTCCAATCGCTTGATACGGCAGATTCATCAATAGAAGTTTCAGAAGGTTTAGCAGTGGATGTAAATTTTGAATCGTCTTCATAAATGTTAAGACTATCTTTTTTTGTTTCATACTTATCTAGGTCTAATTCTTCGTCTTCACTATCTAAACTTTCTTTATCCTGACTATAAAGGTCTAGGTCAAAAAAGTCTAAATTTTCTACATGACCATTTTCCATTAAATACTCTAGGAATGGAAGATATATTCTTTGTTTCAGATTAGCTTTACAGAGAGGACACTTTAATGCCGCACCAATCTCTGAAGTTTTTATTTCTTCGTCACAACAAGGACTTATAACCTCATCTACTTGATTTAAATCGAAAGTATCCATACAGACTCGAAGGTATTATTAGTTATGTATGGAGTCAATAGTTTTTGTAAATACTATTTAAGATTGACTTTTCAGAGGATGAAAGTTCTTTTTTTCTTCTTTTCATAGCTTTTTCAGCCACATCACAAAAGTCTTCAAATTTTGTTTTTATCACCTTATTTTTATAAAATAATGAGAATGCAGGGATATGTCTTGGCGGAAATGTTTGCGAGACAATATTGCATCCTAGCTCAATCACTGTTCCAGTGTTAAGATTTGTCCCAATAGCTGTTTTAACATGTTCTCCAATAATAGATCCAAAAAATATAGAACCCGTATCTACTAGCTTACCACTCCATTTTACTTTTATAGATGAGTAGTTGTTCTTCAAATTACTTGTAGTTGTACCAGCTCCCAAATTTGCCCATGATCCAATAAAACTATGTCCCAAAAATCCTTCATGAGACTTATTAGAATATGGTTGAAAGACACAAGAATGAACTTCTCCACTTACCTTGCAATCATGATTAATAATAGTGTTTGAAATAGTAGAATGAGATTTCACTAATGTATTGTTACCTATAAATAAAGGACCATTCAAAACAGTAAAAGGCTCTACAGTTGCAGTATCATCAATAATAACTGGACCTCGACTTTCATCAATGATCACATTATCAATAGATATTTCAGACGATTTACAATCAATAAAAAAATCAGGGATACTTGCAATCAAATCCCAGAGGTTTTTATCTTTATCTAAAAAAGAACTGGCCTTATCTAATAAAATAAGATCTGATGTTATGATATTTTTTAAATATTCATTCATATTTTAATAAACTGTTGAATCATATTAAATGTTCCTTCTAAATCTCTTTGATAATTAGTATCAAGTATAACATTATAATATTTTTTTGAATTATCATAATTAAAACCCATTCTTACTTTTGGGTGGCAAGCCCTTAAAAGAAAAGATGAAAAACGACTAAAATTAATGTTTAGATCAATCATATTTGCATACTTCAACTCTTTAATTTTTTCTACAAATGCTTGAGTTGGCGTGCCAAGTGAATTGATATCTTTATAAGAAAATAATATTGCTGATTCATTAATTTTTTTAGGATAAAAATTAATTAGAGCATCTTTGATTAAGAAATGAATTTTAGCATCACTATATTGAATCTTCTCCAAGAAAAGATTTGCTAAATCAAAAGCAACCTCTCCATCTGGAAGTACAATTAAAATTGAGTCTTTTTCAATATCTGAGTACTGATATTTTTCAGATTCATTCATGAAATAGTTTTTATATCTCCACCAATAAATTATTTTTTCTGCTCGTGAATATTCCATATAGTATATGTTAGCTAAAAATCATTAATTAGAATACTGATTTTAGAATTAAATTAACCTACTTATGTCAGTTAAAAAATTAGGGAAATTCCCATTTACTAAAGGTATTTATAAAGATATGTACCGTAACAGATTATGGACAATGAGGCAGTACGCAGGATTTTCATCTGTGTCTGAATCAAATCAAAGATATCTATCTTTATTAGAAAGCGGTGTAAGTGGATTGTCTGTTGCTTTTGACCTGCCTACACAAATGGGGTACGATTCTGATGATGACATGTCTTCTGGGGAAATAGGCAAATCAGGTGTACCNATATCAACACCAGAAGATATTGAATCGCTATTTGATAAGATTGATTTAGAAAAAGTATCGTTATCTATGACAATAAATTCCACCGCATCTATACTATTAGCATTTTATATATCTCTAGCTAAAAAAAGAGGTTATTCTTTAAATAAGTTAAGAGGTACCCTTCAGAATGATATACTAAAAGAATATATTGCGAGAGGAACATATATATTTCCTATTACTCCGTCTTTAAGATTAACCACTGATATATTTGAATATTGCCAGGAGAATTTACCAAATTGGAACTCTATATCTGTTTCAGGATATCATATTAGAGAGGCTGGAAGCACAGCAATACAAGAGCTTGCTTTTACATTTGCTAATGCTATTACATATTTAGAGTCTGCAAAAGCAGCAGGTATCGATATCGAAAAACTAACAACGCAAATATCGTTCTTCTTTAATTCTCATAGAAATTTTTTCGAAGAAGTGGCTAAATTTAGAGCAGCGCGAGAAATATGGGCTCATATTGTTCGAGATAGATTTAAAATAACAAATATAAAATCTCAACTTTGTAGATTTCATGTACAGACTGCTGGATCCACTTTAACAGCACAGCAAATTGAAAATAATACTGCTAGAACAACATTGCAAAGCTTAGCTGCAGTATTAGGAGGAGCGCAATCAATACATACAAATGGGAAAGATGAAGCGCTCAGCTTACCATCAGAAGAAAATGCTTTATCTGCATTGAGAATACAGCAAGTGATAGCTCATGAAAGTGGTATTCCAGAATTTATTGATCCTATTGGTGACAGTTCTTTAATTGAAGATATGACTAACGATATCACAAAAAAAGTAACTAATAAAATTGATGAAATTATTTCAAAAGGTGGTGTTGAAAAACTAATTCAGAATGGTACTATTCCAAATGAAATTGCTGAGTCGTCAATTGAATTTCAAAATAATCTAGACAATAAAAAAGCAATAGTAATAGGAGTAAATAAATTTATAAGCAAAGAATCTAACGTTCAGAAAAAGATTCCCGATTTAGAAGAAAATAGACTAGAAATAATCAAAAAATTTAAATCTACTCGTAATGAGAAGGATGTCTCTAGCGCTCTTTTATTACTTGAAGAAAAAGCCAAAACCAAAGAAAATTTAATACCGTATATTATTGATTGCAGTGATCATAAATGTACACTTGGAGAAATATCTACTTCTTTAAAAAAAGCGTTTGGAGAATATTCCTTATAAATTGTAAAAAAATAAGGAACATTATATAAAAAAATTGATAATATTAATATGAGTCTATTGAAAAAAATAAGGAAGAAAATGAAAAATAAAAAATTTACGTTACTATTTAGTACTTTAATGCTTTTCAGCTGCTCGGGCACTATACCAAATGTTGGAAATGAAGTTGCTGTGCAAGAAACACCGGACAAAGGTGAAGAGGTTGTTAAACAAGAAGTTTCTGTAGAAACTTTCACTATCCAAGAAGCTGAATCACCGCCCTTGCCAGTGACTGTATTCGAGCCATATATGATTAAAAGGGGTGACTATTTAATTAAAATTGCAGCTAGAGAATATGGAGATTCNTCAATGTGGAGAGAAATATATGAATGGAATAAGCAAGAAATTGGCCCTGATCCAGATAAAATATATCCTTATCATTTTTTATCCTTAAAAAGAGATGCTGAGCAATCAAAAAATTGTGAATTAGAATTTTTTGAATATACAGTTCAGTCTGGCGATACTGCATGGAATTTNGCTGAAANAATATATAATGATGAATTAGCATGGGTAGTAATCTATATGGATAATGCCGAAGTAATTAAGAATAATAGTGGTGTATTACAGCCAGGTTCTACTTTTCAGATGAGAAAAAAACTAGATCCTTGCAGCTAGATTATAAAAGGATAGATTTTGATACAAAATGGATTCTAAATGGCTCAAAATCTATCATTTATAGAGAGTCTATAAATTCGACTCTAAGTATTGCTCTTGACAAAGAACGTCAAATAAATGACAAAGGCAAAGTAGTCATTACTGATAATCAAACAAGTGGTAAGGGTACTCATGGCAAACAATGGATCTCTACTCCCTATAAGGATTTNACTTTTAGTATTATACTAGGAAACAATAATAATTTTGGACAAAAACTTATTGATGAATGCTGTTTTGCTATGGTACATGTCTTGTCTTCATATGGTATAAAAGCAAGGGTAAAATCTCCCAATGATGTCTACATAAACAATAAGAAAATAGTTGGAATTTTGTTGTCTAATATTCAATCAAGGGGATTAGAAAATAAAACATATCAGGCTCTAAGTATCGGTATAAATGTTAACTCTGCTATTGATATTAAAACCATTGATATGGGAGCAAAAGTAAGTAGTACTTCAGTATTCTTAGAGGTAGGAAAAGAAATCGATCGAGAAGCGCTATTAAAGCTAATTATAGAGAATATCGACCGTGCTATTCAAAAGCAGGAATATCTGTAATTTTTTGACCAAGAATTAGTGTATGTATCTCATGAGTTCCTTCATATGTATACACTGTTTCTAAGTTCATCATGTGTCTCATCATTGGGTAGTCGTCCATTATACCATTTCCACCAAGAATCTCTCTTCCCAACTGAGCACATTTTCTAGCAATTGCGACATTATTCTTTTTACCTAGAGAAATATGAGAAAAATCTAAATCTCCGCTATCTTTAAGTCTAGCTAGCTGAAGAGCAAGCAATTGAGCCTTAGTAATTTCTTCTATCATATATACCAGTTTTTGTTGTGTAAGTTGGAAACCAGCAATTGGTTTTGAAAATTGCTTTCTATCTTTACTGTAACTTAATGCTACTTCATAACAATCAATAGCTGCGCCAATCACTCCCCAGGCAATTGAATATCTAGCCTGAGTTAAGCATGATAATGGTCCTTTTAAACCCTCAATATTTGGTAATCTATTTGCATCTGACACTCTAACATCTTTCATAAATAACTCTGAAGTTATCGATGCGCGTAAGCTCATTTTACCATGAATATTAGATGACGTAAATCCATCCATTCCTTTCTCTAGTAAAAATCCACGGATAATATCATCTTCATCTCTAGCCCACACTACTGCAATATCTGCGATGGAACCATTTGTAATCCACATTTTTGATCCATTAATAATCCAGTCGTCTCCATCTCTTTTTGCTCTTGTAAGCATTCCAGCTGGATCTGAACCATGATTCGACTCTGTAAGTCCAAAACATCCTACTGCTTTACCAGCAGCTAATAAAGGGAGCCATTTATCTTTTTGCTTATCGGTACCATACTGATAAATTGGAAACATTACCAATGAACCTTGGACACTGCATACCGACCTCAATCCTGAATCTCCTTTTTCGAGTTCTTGCATTATTAATCCATATGCAGTACTAGTTATTTCACTTCCTCCATACTTTTTAGGAAGAGTAGCACCAAAAAAGCCTAATTCTCCCATTTTTGAGATTAAATCGAGGGGAAACGATCCTTTTTCATAGTACTCATTCACGATAGGATTGAATTCTTCTGCAACAAATTGATTTGCTGTTTTTTGAATTAACAGCTCTTCATCCGTTAACAAAGATGTGATATTACAAAAATCTGGTCCAATATATTTCATTTAGATACTTCCATTTTTTAAAATTTTATTCTTTCATATTTAATATAATAGGTCTGAAACGCTATTAAATAATATAGAATTTGTAGCAATTATAGGGTCTGTAACAAGCGTTTTCTTTTGATTGTAGATAATATTTTTGTCATTAATAGTTTTTACAAAACCTCCAGCTTCTCTTACAATACAATCTCCTGCACAAATATCCCACTCATTCTTTGGTGCAAGTGTTGAAAAAATATCATATTTATTAGCTCCAACTAATCCCAGTTTATAAGCAACACTGCCAACAGGTTCAATCAAACCAAAGTCGTCATTATAAGCTTCCCAAAGCTTTTTTTTATACTCCGATCTACTAACAGTAATAGATGAATCATTAAGCTTTTGTTTTTGAGATATAACAACCTTAGAACCATTAAAAGCAGCTCCCTTGTTTTTTTCAGCAGAAAACATTTCTTTCGTGTAAGGATTATAAATGACACCCACGACTGGATATCCATCCTCAACTAATGCAATACTAACAGAAAAATGGGGAACTCCCTCGATAAATTCTTTTGTTCCGTCGAGCGGGTCTACAATCCATACACGAGACTTATTTAGCCTTTCTGGTGTATCCACTGTTTCTTCTGAAAGCCATCCGTCATCTGGAAATTCTCCTCCAATNAAATCTGCGATATATTGATCTGCTTCGTGGTCAGCAATAGTAACTGGATTATTGAAGCTCTTATATTTTACCTTTTTATCCGAATCAGAAAAATATTTCATTAAAATTTTTCCAGCATTTCTTGCCGCTACTTTTCCTGCAATTAATTCTTCGCTAAACATAATTATCAGATTATATGTATTATAAAGCTAAAAATCGCTAAATTAGTTTGAAATTGAGGGTAGAAATTAAAAACTAACTATTTTTTTTATTTTTATAATTTTAAACTAATAAATTTTTTTATACCTAGTATTCTCTCCTCTCTTTCATAGAAAATTAAATTATGTGCTACGTAAATATATGTAGCTCAAATGAAAGTAAGGCTTTTATGAAAAAAGAAATTTACATCAGTAAAGGTGTAGGAGAGACAAGGATAGCTGTCAAAGAAAATGGCACACTTGCCGAACTCCATGTTGATAAAGAATCAAAAGAAAGGACTGTTGGCAATATCTATAAAGGTGTTGTTGAAAATGTAATTCCTGGAATGCAGGCTGCATTTGTTAATATAGGTGAAGGCAATAATGCATTTTTACCATTCTCTGAAATTTCAGATCCTGAATTAATTGCAGATCGAAAACCTAAATCTAAAAATTCGAAAGAAATTAATGTTTTATTGTNTCCTGGACAGGAAATTATCGTTCAAGTAATTAAAGAACCTTTTGATAATAAGGGTGCTAGAGTAACTACAAATCTTTCGATTGCAGGACGTTTTATTGTACTAATTCCTAAATCAAAATATGTAGGCGTATCGAAAAAAATGCAGGATCGTTATGAAAGAAGAAGATTAAAAAAGATTGCATTTGATATGAAGAAACATGGATTAGGAATTATTATACGCACTGTTGCTGAAGGGAAAACTGATCAACAAATTCAAAATGACTACGCAAATTTAGAAAAAAAATATAACGGATTAATGAANCTAGCAGAAAAAAGTGAGGCTCCAGCCCTTGTTCATAATGACCTTGAGATGACATCAAGTGTATTAAGGGACTTAATAAGTGATAAGGTTGAGAAAATTGTTGTTGACTCTAAAGATGATTATAAAAAAATACAGAAAATGGTTAAGGATGACGCACTAGACATTGGAGACACTCTAGAGCATTATCGCAAAAGAACACCTCTGTTTAAACAAACAGGTATTGATAACTCAATGATCAAGCTATTGAGAAATAAGGCGTGGCTCAAAAGTGGAGCATATCTTATTATTGAAAGAACTGAAGCAATGGTTGTAATAGATGTTAATAGTGGAAAATTTGTCGGTAAGAAAGGACATGAAGAAAATTCTTTAAAAATAAATTTAGAAGCTGCAAAAGAAGTAGCTGCTCAATTAAGATTACGACATTTGTCTGGACTAGTATTGATTGATTTCATTGATATGGTTTCAGCAGACAATAGAAAAAAAGTATATCTTGAAATGAAAAAAGAACTAAGGAAGGATAGAGCAAAGGTAGCTGTATCAGAGATTTCAGAATTTGGAGTGCTTGAAATGACGAGAGAAAGAACTGGGTTGAGTATTATCGACTCATTAACCGAATGCTGTGATACCTGCAATGGAGATGGAAGAATTATATCTAAAGATACTCTTTTAACAAGAATTGACTACTGGTTACGTGACTACAAGCAAAAAAATAAAGATCTTAGATTGAAGCTTTATCTTAACCCTGAAATTGCCCGATATTTAAAAGAAGAAAAAAAGAGAGATTATATAAGTTTAATGTGGAAGAATTTTGTATATCTAAAAGTAATTGATGATATTGCAATGGGCAAAAATGTGTTCCGCTTTACTAGGATGTCAGATCCTACAGATATAACTCATGAAATAGGTACTTGATAACCAATAATTTAGCTATTAAGTTCCCAAGCTTATGTTTGCAATTGTAGAAATATATGGAAAACAGTATAAAGTCGCTAAAGGCGATACACTCTTAGTAGATTCTAAGATAGATATTGCTGTAGGTAAGACCTTGAAATTTGATAACGTAAAAGCGATATCAGACAAAGATACAAATATATTTAATCCTAAAGAATTGGACTCATATAAAGTTAGCGCTAAAGTTCTTGAGCATAAAAAAGCTAATAAAGTTACAATTATCAAAAAGAAAAGAAGAAAAGGTTACCAAAGAAAAAATGGTCACCGTCAAGATCTAACTATGCTTGAAATTCAATCAATTACTGGAACAAAAGCAAAAGCAGCAGCAAAAACTACTAAAGCAGCTGCCCCAAAAAAGAAACCAGCAGCTAAGAAAACAGTTGCTGACAAGAAAAAATAAAAGGTAGGGACTCATGGCTCATAAAAAAGGACAAGGTAGTTCAAGGAACGGAAGAGATTCTAATGCACAAAGATTAGGTGTTAAAATGTCTGACGGACAACTAATTTTATCAGGCGGTATTATTATCAGACAAAGAGGTACTAAAGTACATCCTGGACGAAATGTTAAAAGAGGAAATGATGATACTCTATTCGCTACATCACCCGGCTTAGTTAAGTTCAGTAAAAAAGGCAAAACAACCTTTGTTAGTGTCGTCGAACAAAATTAAAAATGGCTAGACCAAAAATAGCGTTAATCGGAGGTGGTCAAGTCGGTGGTAATATTGCTCTACTCTCCGCTCAAAAAGAATTAGGTGACATTGTCATCATAGACATCCCTCAAGCTGAAAACTTTATTAAAGGAAAAGCTTTAGACATATCACAACTTCTCCCACTTGACGGCTACGATGCCAAATTAAGTGGTTCATCAGATTTTGCAGCAATTAAGGATTCCGATGTCATTGTTATTACTGCAGGATTTCCAAGACAGCCTGGAATGGATCGTGAAGATTTATTAAAGAAAAATTTAGATATTATGACAAATGTTGCTGAGCAAGTAAAGCTTCATGCTCCTAATGCTTTTGTAATTGTTGTTTCAAATCCTTTAGATGCAATGGTATATGCTTTTTATAAAGTATCAGGATTTTCTAAGAATAAAGTTGTTGGTATGGCTGGAGCACTTGATAGTGCTAGATTCAGATCATTTATTGCAGAAGCAACGAATCTTTCTTCTCAAGATGTTACATGCATGGTTCTTGGTGGACATGGAGATACGATGGTTCCTGTAAGTCGCTTAGCAACTGTAGGAGGTGTCCCACTAACATCACTATTAGATACTGATACAATTAAAGCAATTGAAGACCGAACTCGTTTTGGTGGCGGAGAACTAGTAAAATTGTTTGGAAAAGGATCGGCATTTTATGCCCCTGCACAATCAGCAGTAGAAATGATTGAAAGCTTTGTCAAAGATAAAAAAAGAGTAATCCCATGCGCATCACTCTGCGAAGGTGAATTTAATGTAGATGGATATTTTATTGGTGTTCCAACTGTTATTGGAGCTGATGGCGTTGAAAATATTTTAACATTCGATTTAAATGATGATGAAAAAAATGCTCTTGATAATACTCTTTCAGAAGTTAAAAAGACAGTTCAAGAAACTGGACTTTAATACATTTGAAGAATAATCTATCTCTTCTAATTTTTTCATTATTAATATCACCCAATCTTTTTGCTCAATCCGGCTTTATTACTGAAGAAACTACCAAAGCTTCTTTTAAGATGGGCTCTATGGAATCTTCTGTTTATAAACACTTCTCTGAAAATACTTACTATTCAAAAATAGATTTTTCATTTAAAGGAAAAGGATTGGCCCGGTTAATGAGCAGAGATTTAGAAAATGGGACTATTATTTCATTTCAAGATTCTACTATCATAAATATAAATCATAAAAAAAATCGTTTTACCAAAAAGTTATTGTCTCAAATTTTAGAAGAAAAAGAATCTGAGTCAGAAAATGAATCTGAAAATGAAAATCAAGAAGANGGTAATCCTGAAGAAGAAAGTTTTATTCCAATAATATCTGATAACTTAGAGCTAGTTAATGGTTTTGAATCTTATAAAGTAACATTAAGCGAAGGTGATAATAGCAATCAAAATGTATGGGTTACAAGTACAGCTAGAAAATCTATTATTGTTAAATCTATGCAAAGTAGGATTGATGAATTTGAAAGAAACTGGATAAATTTCGATGGTAATTTTTCTGAAATAGGAATCGATCAAGATGTAATTATCGTTAAAGCAGTGTTTAGCGATGAAGAAGGTAGCTTTGAATATAATTTAAACGTATATGCTCCCACAGATTCTCTTCCAACTATGTTTGATCTTCCTGAAGATTATAAAAAAGTGAAAAAACTTAAAATGTTTTAAGATTTATTTTTTAACTGCTTTATAATTTCTTCATACATTAACTCCTCTCTTTTATAAGGCCTAGGTAAATCAATGGCTTCTTGAAATAGTCGTATTGCTTCATCTTTTTTATCCATCTTTTTATATGTCTTTCCCAGCCAATAGTATGTACCAATATAATTGGGCTCTAACTCTAAGCTTTTCTTAAGAAAATATTCTGACATCTCAAGAGAACCTTTTGGAGGTTCTTCAAATATCATTTTAGCTAGTCTCCTTGAAAATGAGCTGATATCAGCAAGACGATAATGCCATTGGCCCATTATATTATAACAAAAAGGATCATTCGGAAGTTTCTGAATTGCTTGCAAACAATGAAATTCAATGATCTTTGAGCTTTCAATCTGTTTTCTAATACTTTGATTCTCAACGCTCTTTCCGAACGATACTGCATACCACTTATGAACCTCTGCATTGGTAGAGTCAATTGACATGGCCTCAGTTATGTACTTTAAAGCCTTGTCTGTATTCAATTTTTCTATTTTTTTGTCATTGGTTTGTTCTGATAAAAAATGATGCGCCGCTGATAATCGTGATAGCACATCTATATTTTTTGGGAAAGTATTATTTAATTCTTTAAGAGGAATAATAGTTTTTTGAAATGCTAAGCTATCTAAATCAATATCAATTTTACTAAAGTCTTGAGCTGTCAAGAGGCTTATAATAGAAAATAGGAATACTAATCTTAAATTCTTAATCAAAATATTAATTAAGGATAAAATCGCATAAATACTGGCTGGTGATCAGATATTCTGTTAGCAACAGTTGTAGCAGCAGTATTGGTTTCTGTTGGCAAAGCAATCACACCAGTTGTTGTTGTACTACCATATTGAAACAGGGGTTGATTAATAATTATATGATCAAAATGTGCCGCTGAATATGAACTAGTCCATCCTTGCCATGAAAATCCGCTACTTGGTCCTGTAAGAATATCTTCGTCTACCATCAGAAAATTTGTTGAAGAAGCAATGTTGGGGTCAGTAAAAGGACTAATTGATGGATTATTCACTGATTGAGAGCCTGTATTATTAAAATCACCTACAATAATAACATTATCTGATGCTCGATTATTAATTACATAATCTGTTAATAATAAGCTGGCATGATGCCTTCTATTAGTCTCGTCCGAAGGATCATTATTGTCATAAGTATCATCTCCACAACATTTGTAATGAACATCCATTACATATAAATCCATTGATTTAGTTCCGTCTGTCCATGTAATATAATTTTCCATTGGTGGGCGACTAGCAAATTGATATTGAGCATTATTTTCATAGTCTGAGTCTCCATCATTGCTGTTGGAAGTATCTGCCCATAGCTCATTTTTAGAATTGAAAGTAACAGTACTGTTTTTATAGACTAATGCAAATCCCAAATTTCCAGATTCTTCGTCTAATACATAAGAGTAGTCGTTCATTGAGTTCACCATACTAATTAACTCAGATTCACTCGAAATCTCTTGGAATAAATATATATCAGCATTCCATGCCTCTAAAAGACTTTTAACATAGCTCTTTGTTGTACTGTGCTGTGGAAACTGTCTAATATTCCATGTAACAATCTCTATTTGACTCAATTGATCTAGATTAGTTGCATTTGGAAAACTATAAGGATCTGTTCCATCACCAGGGTCTGTTCCATCGCCAGAGTCTGTAGGCGAAGAGGGACTACCGCCGCCGCCACATGCAATGATTGCTAGTACTAAAATGATAAATAGTTTATTTGTGAACTGAACCATAAATATAATTTACTAATAAATTACCAACTTGTCCTAAGCTTTGTGATGAACAATTTTCTGGGGTATCACTTTGAGTATGCCAATGATTATAAAACATATTTGGATATTGAAAGTCAATAATATCAATAGCTGGGATTTCTGCTATTTCCCATAATGGTACATGATCATCATAGATTTCTTGTGCAATTGTTTTCTTGAAAGCTGGCAACGATAATTCTTCTGCTAGATTCCAAATCTCTTTCACTTTTTTTGGAGCTATGTTATATGAAATTCTTTCAATAGGAATAGTTAAGTTTTTATCTCCAACCATATCTACTATGATTGCAAAATTTGGTTTTGCAATAGGTAGGTTTTCAGCAAAATATTTTGATCCCAATGCAAATGTTTCTGGTTGGCCAGCAAAGCCTCCATCTTCAGCATCAAAAAATACAATATCAATACCGATATCTGGATTTTTTTCTGAAATTATAGTGGACAACTCCATCAAAACTGATGTACCGCTTGCTCCATCATTAGCTCCAAGAACTGGTAGACTTTGGTTCTCTACTACCTCATCTTGATCAGATAAAGATCTTGTATCCCAGTGCGCTCCAAGCAATAAACGATATTCAGCTTCTTCGTTAAACTGAATAATAAAATTTTTACCATTTCTTTCCATGTCGGTTATAGGTTCTGTATAAATAAATTCTTGAATAATTATGTTTCCTTCTAACTGATTTAAAAAGTCTTCTAAATAATTACTAAACTCTAAATGGCCAGATGAGCCTGGATTTCTTGGACCAAATTCACATTGCTTGACTAGATATGTAAATGCTTTGCTTGAGTTAAAATTAGGAATATCTATAGACTTCTTAGATGGAGCACTACAACCAAAAAATATAACTAAAATTAAGGGAAATATTCTTTTCATTTTATCCTCTAATTGCCACATTTAGATTTATTCCAAAGTCACGATCAATTCTACGGCCAGTTAATCTAGTATCATTTTCACGATATTCATAAAATAAGCTTCCTGTAACGTCATCTGTTAAAGTATAAGTTACGCGCAAAACACTCTTTCTTGAATTTGTGAAATTTTGTTCAGCAAAATTAATCTTATCTTTTGATCCTTCTTCTTTTTTCTGACTAACATCAAAGTTTAATGTGATATTCATATTATTCTTTAAATATACATTTCGNTCTGTAAATGGTAAGGAAAATCTAATTCCTTTTGAAAAATTGTAGGTAATACTAGCTAGAATACTATTATCAGATACATAGGTTAAGCCATTCGCAACCTCATCTAAAGTATGAGTAATATTTGTTCTAATATTTGTTGATATCCCATTTCTGAAAGATGTAGTGATTCCTAATAATGGAGTAAAACTACGAGATATGCGTGAAAACTGTCTATTGTTATCATTGTCATTTGCAAATGATGATATACTGAATAAATCAATTGCTCCAACACTGTCATCATTGAACTTCCATGATAAGTTTTCTTTTCCGCTAAATGCATGCTCTAAAGACAATGATTGTACATAAGGAGAAACAAATTTTATCTTTTCTAATCCTCCAATACGTAAAGACCAATTAGAAAAAGGCATCCCACTTGATAAGTGCTTACCATACGCTAAATAATCTCTATTTGTAGATCGAGTATCAATATTATATCCGTTAATATTAGATGAAATACTTTCNGAGAATGATATATTTAATGAGCTACTTGGATTAAAGCGAACACCCGTTCTGATTGATAAAGATTTTTTAATATCTTCTGCGCCTGTATTTAAACCTACTTCTGGTGCACTTTCTAAGCCATGACTATCTCTTAGTCCAAATCGATAGCTTAGTGGTACGTCTCCACTAACACCATTTGCAGTTCTATTGGTGGTAGTATTNATCGAAATACTAAGAGGTTCGACTTTTTTANACATCTGATAAATTCTCTCTAAAACAAAACTATTCTCAAGCTTCTTTTTTTCTTTTTTCTTAGTCGAATCATCCTTTGAAAGATCAATATTATCTTTACCTTTATCGGATGCATCACTTTCTCCTCTTGAAAGACCAGAAGCAGATCTAGATCTAGTAGTTGGAGTTATTGCTTTTCTTTTAGATGCTGGGGTATAAAATGTTTCAATAATTTCCGTACCAGATAAAGAGAAGTTTATAGCAGTATTCTTCACTGCTGATATATTTGCTCCATCAATNACGCTAGATAAAGGCTTATTCCATGAATAGTTTGTGTTATATGCAAAATTTGGTTTAATCCAACTTATCCATTGAGGAGTAAATGTTGACCCTAAAGATTCAGTACTACTCGTTACTCTTCCTATTTTTAAATTATCTAATACTTTATCTCTATACTCTGACATGTCGCTTTTAATATTTTTGTTATAATTAAATTGGGTATTATCAAAAATTTTATAATTAATACTAAATTTTCTATCTAAACCTAAATTAAAATCATCAATCAAGTCTGTACTAGATCTTGATTGCTTCTCAGTCAAGCTACGATTCACTCTAAATCCGGTAGCAAGAGATGTTGGAGTATAGAAAAACTTTGTATCGCTAACCTTTTCTCCTATAAGTGGTACTTTAGCCATCCACTTGAATGCTTCAATATAGTTATCGCTCGGGAATCTTAAATTATAATCTAGATTTGTAGTTANTCGTTGAGTATCAACAGATTTCATAATCTCATTAGATTTATTTTGATTCGATGCATTAAATGATGCGCTAAGATTATCTATAGTATATTTAACAAAAGNATTTTCTGATTTAATTTGCTTAGAAATCTTACCATTAAAACTCACTGTAGATGACTTTACTACAATAGAATCTGGAGTTGCGCCATTTGTTCTAATATCAGTACCTGGAAAAAATTTAGGAGCATTATTTTGCATATTGTATGTCATATTTAAGGGGAATGAAATGCCAAATTTTTGAGGAAATAAACTTCCTAGCTGCATATTGTTTGTAAATATTAAGTTTTCAGCAGTAGTGTTTGTTCCAATCCTTTCTTGAAGAATATGGAAATCTGCATCTTTTTTACTGTACGATATAGAACTCTTATTGAAGTCCGATAAGTTAAATTCAGATTTTAGTCTTACTGCAGTTCCTTGCTCTTTTTTAACTCCACTTAATCGAAGCTCGTCTAACCAAATTTCACCTGAAATTGGATGGTCTGTATTATTCTCTACTCCAACAACAAAATACTGTAATCGAGATAAAGAAGGGTTTCCTATAATCTCGACTTTTTTATATTCCTCATTATTTTCATCCATGAATTCATATCTTTTATAATCAAGAGAATCAGTAAATGTATCATTAACATTAATTTTTTCAATTGAATCTTGATCGACATTTTTCAATCCTGTAAGCCAATTTAGATCAAGATCTATTGCATTCCTTTCCTGATCTTCATCCCAACTATCGTATATTGGCTTAGTCAATTTATAATATTCATCTCCAGTACCAAACTGTATGAAAAATCTTAGGTCGGTATTATTTTCAGATACATTTGGACTATCTCCATAAACAAACATCTTCATCTGATCATACATTAAAAAACTCTGTCCTTGCTGTGAGGTCATAGATGATAAAATTTTCTTTGCGGCGCCTTTAACATTTGGATCTAAATTTTCAAACTTGAGTACTAGAGATTGTTCCTTAGAACGTATTTTATTTATTTGATCAAATTCTCCAAAAACACCTTTGGGCGGTATATAGTCAGGATTATCTTCATCGTTTACTACTGTAACTAAAAATGTACTATCTTGCACTGTATATTCTTCTTGATCAACAAATGAAGTCCCCATTTCTTCCCATGCATTTCCTACTAACTCCATTTTAGCAATTTCTAGAGTTGATGGCTGATCAATACCGGAGACTACAAGTCTAACGTACTTAATTTCACTTAATGTAATATCTTGGACTTGATCAAAATGGCTTAAAGGTATTCTAATTAACTTCCAACCTGTCTCTATTCCATCTACTATAGTGGATCCTGCCACATAAGTACTGTCATTTAGAGAAATAGTTTTGGTAAAATAGTCATTAGTTCGATCTAAGAAACCTGATTGATCTAAATCTTCGCTATCAGGATATTTACCGCCAGATTGAATTTTATCGCCAGTACCATTTCCTTCCGTACCATTAACTTTTGTATAGTCTGAACTTCCTTCAGTATAATCCCAATTATCACCATTAGGGTCATTAGCATCTACATCCGAAGAAGCATTAATAATAGTTATTTCTCCGCTAGATAAGTAATCTGCATAGCTTAGTCCATTTTCTGTATTCAAACACTCGCCCCAACCATCCTCAAAATTATCAAAACATCCATCCAGGCCGGTATCTTCGTTATCTTCCAAGAATCCATTACCCAGTGCTAAACCGGCATCCGGAACATCTTCGTTATTAAGAGAACCATCTCCATTGTAGTCTTCACTAATTTTNCCTAAATCTACTGTTAAATTTCCCTCTTCTCCTCGTAACCAAATTTCAAAAAATCTACTTCTTGTTTGATCATAATCTCCTATAAACATTGGCGTTACAACGCCAGCCCATACTGAATCAGGATCAACACTTTCTTGATATTCTTTTGGCTCATAATCTAATACTAAAATATCAGTCGTTAGGTTCTGAGCTCTTTGAGATGTAGATATATTGGGCCAAATATTATTAGTTAATACCTGCGAATAAGGATTATACCAATGCATTCTAGCTCTATTTCTCTGATTGAATGGCTCACTAGTTTCAAGATTCAATGGTGCAGAGGAGATGTTCCAAAACCTTCTTAACACTGAAGGACTGGTTACTCTTTTTGATCCTTCAAAATCATCAATATATGCTACTCCACCACTGTCGCCTGTGCCAGCATTTGATATAGAATTTGGATTAGGAAGTACTTGTGCAATTTCTCCTTCAAAAGTAAATCGAGATAATTTTTCGGCATTAAACATCTCTAACTTATTAATAGAAGCAGATAGATTCTCTAGATCTTTTTCGTAGCGACCATTGATATCCCAAATAAAGTTTTGGATAGGCTCAAAACCTACTTCTACTTTTTTATTAACAATATCTTGCTTGTAATAAAGGGCTGTCAAACCTAAAAAAGAGTTTTCATCAAAATCTATTTGTGCCCTAGAACCAACCATAATCTTTCTATCGAANGTTACAAGATCATGTTTATCATAGACAATTTCGAGTTCAGCATTTGGATCAATATTACCTGTTAACATAATCATTCCCGAAAAATAATCAATCTGATAATCTTGGCCTCTCTCAAGCNTATCTCCATTGGAATAAATTTCTTCACTTCCCTCAACTAGTGTAAATCCTAAATTGATAGTAGATTTTGGATTGGTATAATCTGCAGCAATAGTAAATCGAGAATCTCCTGTGTACTCCGTTCGGTTAGTACTTGTATACATTTTTCCTTGCTGTAATAAAGGGTCCAAAGTGCTGTTATCATTTCCACCATCTAAGTTATTGCTTGATACGAAAGGCAATAATGCAGGCAGATGAACTTCACCTGTCTTAAGATTTACAATATTAGGGTTATTTAAATCAATAACTTCATCTGGAGTCGGTGCTCCAGCTTGATTAAGATCATCTAATCCAAATAAATTCAAAAAGGTTGCTCCAGAACTGGTTCTATCGCTAACTGGTGTAGAAAAATTATCTTGAATACTAACTTGTAAACTAGCTTGATCAATATTAGTAGCTCCAAGAGAATACACATTTTTAAACATTAAATCCCATGTTGGATGATTTGGGTGTGATGACTGTGCTTTTAACATCTTCAATACTAATGTTTCACTGCCATCGTCTACTATATTAGCACCAACCTTAAGAATAATTTCTCCAGTTGTTCTATCTGCTAACTCAAAATGTGCTCCTATAATTTCATTTTGCAGGGTATTTTGCATTCTTATAAAACCTAAATCTTCATTAATTGCATAGTCAGATCCTCGTTCTAATTTGATAAATGCTCCCTCTTTGCTACTATCATTATAGTAGGTGATATCATTGGGATCAATATATGCTGTACCAGCATCTGCTTGTGGGTTATTAGATGCATCAATTTTATATAGCTCAAAATTTTTAATTATCACATTTCCGATATTATGTAGTCCATTATTTAAAGGATAATAAGAGGGTATATTAACTTGAAAACCATTATCTGAAATAATATCAGTTGATCCATTTCTAAACCATTCATGAATAAAAAAGTATAGATTTTTCCTATAATCATAATCCTGTATTTGATTAGTTTTTACTTCTGAAGTACCTTTATATTTTTCGGACTGTTTCTTAGTCCTTTCAAGTGATGCTATACTAGTAATATTTAATGGCCCTAATTGTGTAAGTGCCTTAATTCCAAATAAGCCTTTATTTTGGCCTGAAAAGGTTACAAACTCAGTAGAAGGCAATGTTAATGCAATATTTCCTATCTCAAGTTTTTGTAAAATATCATCTTCTTCTCCATCGTAATCAACGCGAATAGTGTTTTCCCAATCAAAATCTCTTTCTGAGTTCTGATCTAAGGACACCGTAATTTTTTCTCCTACCTTTCCTTGAACATTCAATTGCTGCTTTTGGTCAAATTTGAAGTTTGTTTTTTCTTGCTCTTTATAAGACGACCTAACAAGCTCCTGATCTTGATTAACCAATTTACCAGACAGATTAATATTACCTTGGACTCTCAGTGAGGCCCTACCCAGTGCACCTAAATCAAAGTCGGCAACTTCAAGATATCTACCTTTATTACTTGCAATCGTTGTATCTGAGGCTGATAAACTAAAAGGTTCACTAAAATTATATTTTTGATTATTGATATATAAATCTTTTAGGTAGCTGTCTAAAGAAGCAACATAGGGGATTAGACTTTGATAGTCTAAAGCAGACTCGCTAATTGATATTGTATTAGAATCATTATTTAACTGAACATTATATTCATTTAAAGATTGTGTGTTTTTAAAAATTCCAATGGGATAATTGGAAAAGTCATTCAAGCAAAAGTTTGCTGATTGTTTTTTATAAAAAGGATTAGTAACAATATTATCAGTTATAAGGTGATCAAATCCTAGTAGTGGAGATAAAAAAAAGATGATACTGAAGTAANCTCTATGCATACATTAATCTTTTTATTTTATCTGCAAATTTCTGGATTGCTATTCCTCGATGGCTGATTTGATTTTTTTGTTCTGATCCCATATCTCCCAAAGACATATTTTGAGCTGATGCATAAAAGATTGGGTCATAACCAAATCCCAGGNCTCCCTGTTTTGAGTCTAAAATTTTTCCTTCTAAACATCCTTCGACAAAAAAATCATGTTCTCCATCAACATAAGTAACGACAGTTTTAAATCTAGCCGTTCTTTGTTCCCACGGAACACCTGTAAGATTTTTTAAAAGCTTATCCATATTTTCTTCATATGTAGCGTTCTCTCCTGCATATCTTGCAGTATAAATCCCAGGATCTCCCATTAAATGATCAACTTCCAGCACAGTATCATCTGCCATAGAGGGAAGTTTAGTGTGATTAAATGCTACCCTTGATTTAATAAACGAGTTTTCGACGATAGAAGTTCCATCTTCTTTTATATCTCCTATATCAGGAAAATCACTCAATGAATATATTTCATTGAAAAGAGGCTTAATTGTTGTAATGATTTCAGATATCTTATGCTTATTTGAAGAAGAAATAATAATATTTTTCATTCCTGAAACTAATAAATATTTATGTGTTTTTTAAATAACTTATAATGTGTATTTTTTTAAACTTTTTTAAAGGCTCGATAGCTCAGTTGGTAGAGCAGAGGATTGAAAATCCTTGTGTCGGGGGTTCAATTCCCTCTCGAGCCACTTTTCAAGGGGGAAACTAAATGACAATAATTTCAATTATACTAGCAACAGGGTTAATACTTTTCTTAGTATTAATTTTATCATTCTTAAGAAAACCAAAAGTTTATACTTTTAAAAAAGAACAATTTGTTCCAAGTGATATGGATACGGTATTTGACTTTTTTTCAAGGCCAGAAAATCTTGAAAAAATTACCCCTCCAGCTATGGGATTTCATATTATGACTCCTAAGCCTGTAGAAATGAAAGAAGGAGCAATTATTGATTATACTGTTAATATAATGGGTATTCCAGCCAGGTGGAGAACCATGATAACTAGCTATAAGATAAATGAATTTTTTGTCGATGAACAGCTCAAAGGTCCTTACAGCTACTGGCATCATAAGCATTCGTTTGAACCTGTCGAAGGCGGAATCAACATTGTTGATGAAATTACCTATGCATTGCCATTAGAAGCTTTTAGAAGTATTGTACATCCTCTATTTATTAAACCTCAATTGAAGAAAATCTTTAGCTTCAGATTTCAGATTATTCAGGATAAATTTAATAATAATAAATAATGTTACTTCTTTGATGCTTGATCATCAAATTGAATGGCTAATAATAAAAAATTATGATCAAATATATATTATCTCATACTAACGTTGCCATTAACTATTTTGGCTTTTCAATTGTATGGCTTTGCTGCGTTTACAGTGGAGCTCAAGGCATAACTGCGCTGGCATTATTACCTACACTTNTATTTTTATACTTACACTTTATGATTGTTACAGACCATTTAAAGGAAGAAATCCAATTAATCTTAATAGCAGTTCTTATGGGTGTTATTGTCGATTCAAGCTTTTCTTTTTTTGGCGTGGTATCCTATAATGGGAATATCGCTTCTATTCCACATCTTGCTCCAATATGGATATTATGTATGTGGGCGGGATTTTCTGCACAAATTAATCATGCCATGAATAGACTAAGAGGCAAATATCTTCTTATTGGATTTTATGGATTATTAGCACCGCTAGCTTANATGGGTGGTGAAAAAATTAATGCAGCAACTATTTCAGGTGGAGATATTAATTATTTCATTATTAGTATTAGTTGGGCCGTTAGTCTTATTGTTTTATTTAAAATATCTGAATATTTAATGGCAAAATAAATATGAGGTATTATTCTTTAGCAATTCTATTAATACTAGCTCTGAGTTCTTGTGCTAGTAGAGCAGCAATTGAACCTGAAGGAGTAGTAGATAATATTCCAGAAAATTGGAGCATAGAAACTCCTATCGCAATTAACATATCTGAAATATGGTGGAATGAATTCCAAGATGAAAAACTAAATAAATTTTTATCACAATTTTTAGCTGAAAATATTAATCTTGACCAAGCAATGCTCAACACAAGAATTGCCAAACAAGCTTCAGTGATATCAAGCTCCAACCTTTTTCCATCTATTGGGATTAGTGCAGGCGCATCAGAGTCTGAACAAAATTCGGCAGGATTTCCTCCCATATTTGCTACTCTCCTTGGTACTCAAAGCGATGAGATTGCTACATTCAATCAAGAGAATTATAATTTATCTTTAAGTACGCAGTGGGAAATTGACTTGTGGGGTAAAATGAGACAAGGTAGGGTTGCAGGAAAACAGCAATATTTAGCTGCAAAATATAACTATACATACTATCAATTTTCACTTACATCAGAAGCCACTAAGTTATATTTCTCAATTATTGAAGCAAAGCAGTTAACAGCAAATGCTGAAAAGAAATATGATAATGCAAAAATTATTTTTGATTTATATACTAGTCGATATAATAAAGGAGTTATTTCATTGAAGGCTCTGCANCAATCTGAACTAATGCTGAACCTTACAAAGAGTGATTTAGAAAATAAAAAAAGTATCTCTAAAGCNCTAATTCGTGAAGCTAGAGTATTAATTAAAGAATATCCTAATCTAGAACTAGAGACTGCTAAAGATTTTCCANAAACAATTCCCAACTTACCCTACTTACTTCCAGCTGATATTGTAAAGAGGCGTCCAGATTTAATAGCATCACAATATAATTTATTAGCATCAAAAGCACTTAATAAGCAAGCCCTTCGATCACTTTACCCTTCTTTTAGCTTGGTTGGATCGGCTGGAGCATCTAGTAATATTCAAGACTTATTGAATGATGATTTTAGCGTTTGGAGCAAAGGAATTAACTTGTTTGCTCCAATTTTTAATGCGGGAAAACTAGTAGCTAATAAAAAAATTGCAAAAAATAATAAAGAGATTGCCATGTTAGAGTTTGTAAATAACTTATTAAATGCTTACAAAGAAGTAGAATCAGGACTAGAGCTTGATAGGAGCGCGCAATTATCTTTAAATCTATTGAAAGATAATATCATACTATCTGAATCAATTTATAGTACTACTTTTGATGAATTTGAAAAAGGTATTTCAAGCATAGAAGATGTTATTAATGCAAATAATGCACTTTTTGATAATAAAAACATGCTTGCTACAACAGAAAGAATTCGGATTGAACAAAGAATAAACTTAATATTGGCACTTGGAGGAGGGTTTACTTACAAACAATGATTAAATATTTAAGACCATTAATAATTATAGGTATTTCTACAGTTATTGCAGCCGCACTATACATGTTAGGCCAAATATCTCCTGATCCTATTCAAGAGAAAGATCCTATGGATGTCAATGTCCAAATTTTGACACCTATTGACTATCAAATAAAAATAAAATCAACTGGTACTACAACCCCTATCACGCAAACAGTCTTAACCTCTGAAGTAGGTGGAGAGGTTATTTATCGTTCTAAGAAATTTTCAGAAGGATCTTCTGTTATTAGTGGAGAAATTTTAGCCAAAATCGATGACACTGATTTACAGCTTCAGTATAAAAATGCACTACTTCAATTAGCAAGTGCAGAAGTGCAATTTGCAGTTCAAAAGGCGGAAGCAGAAATAGCTCAAGAAGCTTGGGACCAAGTTGGCGAAGGAATTCCTCAAGAACTAACAACTAAAAAACCTCAGTTAAAACAAGCAAAAGCAGCATTAGATGTTGCAAAAGCTCAAGTGCAATCAGCAGAAAAAAAACTAAATAAAACAGAAATTACTGCTCCATATACAGGGCGTATACAAAATATAAACATTGATTTAGGTTCCACTATTATCCCTGGCCAGCCAGTAGGATCAATGTATACTTCGAATGAAATTGAAGTTACTCTTTCTGTGAAAGATAGTGATTTGCAATTTTTAGATATACCAATGGACGGCAGGAAATTAAACCCTGATCAAAAGTCTATTGTAATCATTAAATCTCTATATAAAGGTGAAATGCAAGAATGGGCTGGTAATTTAGAGCGTGTTGATGGTGTTATTGATCCAATGACCCGAATGATTAAGTTAATTGCAAATTTCAAAAATAATTTTATTGAAGAAACAAAGCCTATATTGCCAATTGGTTTATTTGTAGAAGCAGAAATCAACGGAAAACAATTGGAAGATGTTTTTATGATACCAAATTCTGCATTAACTCCCAATGGCGAACTCTTGTTTTTAAATCAAGATGATGCTTTAGATATAAGAAAAGTAAGGGTCCTTACTAAAATGAAAAATCATATTTTAGTAAAAGAAGGAATGAAAGCAGGTGAAAGGGTGGTTGTATCCAAACTAAGCATTGCAACTAATGGAATGCTAGTCAACCCACGATATCAGTAATGAGAGGCATAGTTACTTGGTTCGTTAAGAATAGTGTCCCTGCGAACCTATTTATGTTTTTTTTAATTTTTGGCGGATTCTTTGTGTCNTATCCAACAATGAAGTCTGAGTTCTTTCCTATTCCAGATCTTTCAACTATTACAATTAGCGTTCCTTATCCTGGAGCATCTGCAAAAGAAGTAGAGTCTTCAATTTCCTCAAAAATAGAAGATAGACTTCAAGGTATTTCTAATATTAAAAAATTAAGATCATACTCACTTGAGGGTGCTGGACTAATTACTATACAAGTTTTTGATAGTGGTGAAATTGATACCACTCTTGATGATGTGAAAACAATCATGGATGGTATAAGCACATTCCCACAAAACAGTGAGGCTCCTGTAATTAGTAAGCTGGAACCTACCGAAAAAGTTCTAGATGTCATTGTTTATGGAGATGTTGATGAGCGGGTATTATTAAATATTACTAAAGAAGTAAATAAAGAAATGAAAGAGCTGAGTGAAGTTTCGTTTACAGAAATTAACGGAGATAGAGATAAAGAAATTACCATAGAGGTGTCTGAAAAAAATCTTGAAAAGTACAACCTGAGCTTTGATCAAATAACTATGGCAATTAATGCAGGCTCAATTGACTTGCCAGGTGGATTATTATCAAGTAAAAGTGGTGATCTCTTAATTCGAACGGTTGGACAGTCTTATAATGCTAATGAATATGAAAATATCGTCATTAAAGGTCAGCCTGATGGCAGTCAATTACTGCTAAAAGACATAGCTACTATTACGGATGGCTTTATTGATGTAGAAAGTTATTATAGATGGGATGGCGTCCAAGCAATGTTTATTAGTGCAAATTTAGTTGGTGATCAAGATGTACTTTTAGCTGCTGAGCAATTAAGAAAATATGTTAAGAGTAAGCAGTCAGATATGCCTCCAAATGTGAGTATTGATTATTGGTATGATCAAGCGCGCTATCTCCAAGATCGTATTAATTTATTATATAGAAATTTTGCTATTGGAATAGTTTTAGTACTACTTCTTTTAACAATGTTTTTGAGGCCATCTGTAGCATTCTGGGTGTCAATGGGTATTCCAATCTCTTTTGGAGGGGCATTAATTATACTTCCACTAATTGGTGTTACCGTAAATATTTTATCCGCATTCATGTTTATTGTTGTTTTAGGTATTGTAGTTGATGATGCCATCATTGTGGGAGAAAATGTTTTTAGGAGGCGTGTTAAACTTAAAGAAAATAATATGGATTCAACTATTAAAGGTACGATGGAAGTATTAATTCCTGTCTTTTTTGGAGTATTAACGACAATTGTTGTGTTTGCACCTATGCTTGATCTAGCTGGACAAACTGGCGATATTTGGAAAGTATTTCCATTAACTGCTATTCCTATTTTAGTATTCTCACTTATAGAGTCTACTACAATTTTACCTGCACACTTGTACCATGCGGGTGAATGGTTTCAGACAAGTTTTGTAGGCTTTGGTAAAAAATTAAAGGCAGTCAGAAATTATTGCTCAGAAAGACTTTATTTATTTGTAGATAATTTTTGGGTTCCACTTGTTAAAAAATCTATTATCAATCGATATGTCACTATTTCAATTTTTATAGGAATGATGATTATGACTCTTTCTTTGCTTGCTGGAGGATTAGTAAAATGGCAATTCTTTCCTGTTCTAGAATCTGAAGAAGTTGGGATTGTATTCGAATTACCAGAGGGCTCTCCAATAGAGAAAACGCAAGCTATTACTGAAATTATTGAAAGCGAAGCTCTCAAACTTAAAGANGAATTAAATACAACTGAGCCAGAAATAATTATTTCTCATGTCTTAACAACTGTTGGGAAGCATTACTTTGCAAATGCTGAAGCTNAAAGTAGTCCAAGTGGAGGTAATNTCACATCTTCATCAACACCACATCTTGGTGAGGTTGTTGTAGTCCTAACTCCTGCTGATAGTAGATGGGGATTAACTGGTGCATACGATGTTATTGATAAACTTCGTTCACGTATTGGGACTATAGCAGGTGTAGAGCGACTGAATTACAGTGCTAATATTTTTACTGCTGGTAAATCAATTCACTTTGAGTTTTCAGGAGANAGTTTTGAAAAATTGAATCAAGTTGTTGCTGATACACGAGTATTACTTTCTAGTTTTGCAGGTGTCTATGATTTAGCAGATACTGACACCAAAGGTAAAAATGAATTACAAATTGAACTATTACCTTCTGCCGAAGTGTATGGCATTACTGCTATGGATATTGCGCGTCAGGTAAGGCAAGCATTCTTTGGTGAAGAGGTACAGCGCATTCAGAGAGCGGATGATGATATTAAGGTTATGTTAAAGCTTCCTAAAGATGAGCGCGATAGCCTTGTAACACTAGAAAACATGAGAATACGAACTCCTCAAGGAATTAAGGTTCCACTCTATGCTGTTGCAAATGTTAAAGAAGTTGAAGGAAAAGCGACGATTGTTCGTGTGGATGGAAAGCGTGTTATCGAAGTAACGTCCGATGTTGATGTTTCTAAAAATACCTCTTCCATGATCTTACAAACAATTGTATGGCCCGGCGGTCCATTTGAAGGACAACCAATGGGCAAACTTAAAAAGGTTATGGATAAAACTCCTGGAGTAGATTTTGCGCTAGCAGGAGAGCCAGCTGAACAAAGTGAACAGCTTGATGATATATTATTAAAATTTAGTATAGCAATTTTTGTTATTTATGTACTGCTTGCGATTCCACTTAAATCATATTTTAAACCATTGATTGTACTATCAGCAATTCCATTTGGTGTAGTAGGTGCAATTCTTGGACACTTACTATTTAATCAGCCAATGTCCGTGTTATCTCTACTTGGTGTGATTGCACTATCTGGAGTGGTAGTAAATGACAGTCTTCTTTTAGTTGTATTTGTAAATAGAGCTAAAGAAAAAGGTGTGAAAACTAGAAAAGCTGTCCTAGATGCAGTCCGAACAAGATTCAGGCCGGTTGTACTAACTTCGATGACAACATTCTTAGGTATTGTTCCATTATTATTGAATCAAAGTACGCAGGTATTATTTTTAAAGCCTATGGCTATCTCACTTGGGGTTGGAATATTATTTGCAACAAGTATCATACTACTACTTGTTCCTGTTGCTTATGTGATTATTGATGACCTTATTCTGCTTTTAGAAAGACTGTTTAAGAAGGCCAATTAAAATAATTATGCTTCAAATTGTGCATAGCTAGGATAACCAGATCTAGCAGGATCTTCGTAGTCAATCTTGATAATTGCTTTCTTTAATATTCTTTTTAAAACAATTAAACGATCGTTTTCTGACTGACTTTTTAAAAGAATTTTCTTTGCTCTTTTATCAATGTCTAACATTGAGGCAATTTCAAAAGAGCTTTTTGGCATATTAATCTGCGGAATCTTAGATGATGCTCCTAACTTCAATAATACCTCATATAGAAAAATATTAGCTTCTTGTAACAATGTCTGGTCAATTGTATCATCAATATCGTTCCATGTTTTTACATATGCTTGCTTGTAAGGTTTAGAAGTATTGTAACTCTTGACAATAAATCTTTCTACACCAGACACTAGGATATCGTATTCCCTACTATCATTTTCGCCACCGACTAATTGTTCTATAGAAGCTGTACATCCAATCACTAAAGAATCGCTATTTTTTGAATTAATAATACCAAATTTTTGGTTGTTTTTTAGACAATATTCAATCATTTTTTTATACTTTTCTTCAAAGATATGTAAAGGCAGTTTTTCGCCTGGAAGGAGTACTAAAGGTAGTGGAAAAATTGGAATTTTATCATTCATTCTACTATCAAAATACATATAGTTTTATTAATATTCACTAGCAATCTTATGAAAAAAGATATTATAGATCACTTAGCACTTTGTACTGATGATATTGCTAAATCAGTAGCATGGTATTCAGATAATTTTACATGCCATATACTCTATCAAGATGATTCTTGGGCAATGCTTGAATTTGAAAATGTTAAGTTAGCATTGGTACTTCCTGACCAACATCCTTTCCACTTTGCAATATTAAAAGATGATGTTGAGAGCTATGGAGAACCTGTTACTCACCGAGATGGATCAGTGTCTGTTTATATTAAAGATCGCTCAGGCAATAATATTGAAATTCTCAGATACTAATCGTTTGCTACTAGATTTTTTCTGTTATAAAATTCGCTAGCCTACGAGTTAGGTTTAACAAAAAAAGGGGAGATTAAAATGTTCAAAAAAATATTCGCAATAACATCAATCTTAATTCTATTTGCATGTGGAGGTGGATCTTCCGCCGAAGCTACTGTAGTTAATATTGGTTCTTTAGGCGCAGAAATGAAATTTGATGTAGAAGAGTTCACCGTTAAAAGCGGCTCTAAAGTAAAGGTTGTTATGAAAAACAATACTCCATCTGACTTTATGGGAGCAATGCTTCACAATGTTGTAATCCTAAAAGATGAGTCAGCTGCTCCAATGATAATTCAATTAGCTGAAGGTAATGGCGGAGAACCATATGCTGATGGAAGAATTTTAGCAATGACACCATTAGCTGATAAACAAGAAGAAACATTTATTGAATTCACAGCACCTTCAAAGCCAGGTAGGTATTTATATGTTTGTACATATATTGCCCATGCAGGATCAATGCGCGGCTATATGATTGTTGAATAATGTTAATAAATTAGATACTCTCTTTGACGAATTATAAATTTTTATTTATATTATCAACCTAACATTGAGATTAAATCTCAAAAGGGGAAAATATGAGTGAATTTTTAATTATGTTCAGAGAAGTGCTTGAAGGGGTTCTAGTAGTAGGAATTCTTTATACATTTATTGTAAAAACTGGAAAGCTGCATCTCAAAAAAAGTATTACTAATGGTATAGTTGCTTCTTTCATTGCTACTGCANTTTTTGCAGTAATTTTCCAGATAACTTATGGTGGCTTTGAAGGAAAGCAAGCTGCTTTATTTGAAGGAACAACAATGCTTATTGCAGCATTTCTACTATCAACAATGATCATTTGGATGGGTAGAAATAAAAATGTTGCAGCTAGTCTTGAAAAAGAAGCTTCCGATATTATTGATCAAGATAAGAATGTTTCACTAGGTCTTTTTGCTTTAACATTCTTTGCAATATTTAGAGAAGGAGTTGAAGTTGTACTTTTTATGTATGCTATATTAATTCAATCTGACGGTCTTTCAATTGGGGGATCTATATTAGGTTCGCTTGTAGCATTGATGATTGGATATTCAATATTTATTCAAGGTAAAAAAGTCCCTTTAAAAAAATTCTTCAACGTTACATCAATTCTGTTAATTTTTGTTTGTGCAGGCCTTGTTGCTTATGGTGTTCATGAATTTGAGGAAGCATTTTACACTAAAGATGAAATGAAAAAAATGGAAATATGGAATATTAATGATAGTGGCCCTGTTTTTGGATTTAATATTGATGATAATGGAAGTCCAAAACCATTGTTTAGCGATAAAGGAGCTGTAGGTCAGTTATTTAAAGGATTTTTTGGATATAACGGCAATCCAACGACTACAGAAATTCTGAGTTGGCTGTTCACACTTATATTAGTATCATTTATGTGGAGAAAAGCTGGTCAGCCTGTAAAAATAGATTAATTTTGTAAAATAATAAAAGGAAAAAATTATGGATGATAAAACACAAATTGAAAATATGGTTCAACTTTACGTTGATAGCATGGATGAATCTAATCCAGAGAAAGTAAAACAAGCATTCCATAGAAACGCAAAAGTTGTTGGCTATCTTCACGGAGAATTTATGGAGATGTCAGTAGGCGATTTTGCTGGTTTTGTAGAATCTCAAAAACCTTCACCAAAAGAAAAGGGTGAAAATGTGGTTTATGAAATACTTTCGTGCGATATACAAGGTGCAACTGCAGCAATAAAAGTTAGGGATAAATATTTAGGTATAACCTTTTTAGACACTTTGTCTTTTATAAAGGTTGAGAATGAATGGAAAATCTATAATAAGCTATTTCATGTTGAGAGCGAATAAAAAAAAGTAGAATTACTATTCTATTTAAATATTTTTTAAAATATCTTTTAGCTCCGAGATAATCATTGCCGTAGCTCCCCAACAAACACAGTTTAAGAAATGATAAGCGGGTACATTTATATTCATTCCTTCTTTAGAAATTGGTGTTATTGATAAAACTTCCTCAGAAAGAAGTTCATTGATACTGACCTCATACACCTCTTCGACTTCATTTTGATTCTTTACTATTTTTGGATATTGATCAGAGAACCAAATATAAGCATGAATATTAAAATGTGATACAGGGGTATACAATGTTGAGAGCTTCCCAACTAAACGNAACGATGCAATATCTATTCCAATCTCTTCATTTGACTCTCTTAATGAAGCATTTTCTGGCGTCTCACCTANATCAATTCCACCACCGGGTAATGAAATCTGTCCTTTATGATGTTCAACATTTGATGTTCGTTTTGTTAGTAAAAAAGAAAGATTTCCATCTTTTTCAAACAATATAATAGCAACGCTGGCCTGCTTAGCATCTACTGGTGCTATAAAAGCTTTAGCTGTGATATCGTTGATAGGAATGACAGCCATTTTTTTTTGACTATCCCATCCAGGTAGCAAAGAATCTTCATTAAGTCTTTCCTTTAATAATGCAATTTTTTTCTCTAGTTTCATGACCATGAAATATAAGCACATAATATGGGATTGGAATGGAACTTTGTTGAATGATACTTCCTTATGTACCCAAATTTTAAATGACTCCTTAAGAAGGCGTGATATCCCTGAAATCACAGTTAAGCAGTACAAAGAGAAGTTTTTATTTCCGATTAAAACATTCTATGAATCGATAGGGTTTGATTTTGATAAAGAGCCTTTTGATAATTCTAACAATGAATTTAATACAGGCTTTGCAGACCAATTTAAATCTCTGGCATTACAGCCATTTGCAAAAGATACAATTATTAAATTTTCTGAACAAAAAATTATACAAACTATTCTCTCTGCTAGTCGTGATGACAGATTAAAAGAGCAGGTAGCTTTCTTTGATCTAACACAGCACCTACAACATGTCGTTGGTACATCTAATTTATATGCTCATGGAAAAGAATTTGAAGGAGAAGAATTACTTTTAACTTTAGACATTCCGGCAGAAGAAACAATTATTATTGGCGACACTTTGCTGGATTTTAATGTCGCTCAATATCTTAAAATTGATTGTGCATTAGTATCACATGGTCACAATGATATGAAACGATTACATGAAACTGGAGCATTTACTTTTTCAGATATTCAAGAATTTTATAACTGGATTATAACAACTTAAGTTGTTAGTCCTCCATCCACTACAAACATTGATCCAGTAATAAAATCAGAAGCGTCAGAAGCCAAATACAGTGCCATGCCGGATATATCATCAGGCTCTCCCATTCTAGCTTGGGGGATAGCTTTTATAATTTCATTATATACTGATTCATCTTTCCATAAAGCTTTGCTGAAATCTGTCTTGATTAAGCCTGGAGCTAAAGTATTAACTTGCACATTTGATCCTGCCATCTCTTTAGCTAGAACCTTGGTTAACATTACCACTGCAGCCTTACTAATATTATAAACGCCTAAGCCNTCAAGTGGTGTCTTTGCTGCTATAGATGCTACATTAATAATCTTACCATACTTATTAGCTTCCATAGATTTACTACAGGCTTTTACAAAATTGAAATATCCTTTTACATTAATATCCCAAATTTTTTCCCAATGGCTATCTTGTGAATTAAGAATTGGGCCATAATAAGGGTTCGCTGCTGCATTGTTAACTAATATATCTACCCTACCAAACTGCTCTATTGTTTTTTTTACAACATTATTAATTGATTCTATTTCACCAGTATTGCATTCTATGCCAACGATATTAAATCCTGCTGTCTTTGCTTCTTGTATCGCACTATCTAAATTATCTTTTTTTCGACTACAAATAACAACGTTTGCGCCTGCTTTTGCATATTTAAGTGCAATCGCTTTACCAATACCTTTGGAACCTCCCGAAATAATTGCAGTCTTTTCTTTTAAGCTAAACATTCACTTTTTCTTTCTTCTTGCTGCCATAGCTTCCCACATTGAATCTGGCAATTTTGTCAAATCACTAAATTCTGCAGCGCCTGCAAGCCATTCACCGCCATCAATAGTTACTACTTCGCCGTTTACATAGGCTGATCCGTCACTCATTAAGTATGATGCAAGATTTTCAAGTTCATGACGTTCACCGAATCTTTTCATTGGAATTTTATTTTTCATATTTTCTTCATAGTCCTCGAAACCTGGCGGCATTAAGCGAGACCAAGCTCCCTCTGTTGGGAATGGACCTGGAGCAATCGCATTAAATCGAATATTATGCTTACCCCATTCTACAGCTAATGATCGAGTCATTGCTAACACACCCGCTTTAGCTGCTGCGGATGGTACTACATAAGGCGAACCTGTCCATGCATATGTAGTAACAATACTTAACACATTACCTTTTTTATTCTTTATCATTTCCTTACCTACCGTACTAATACAATTCCATGTTCCCATTAATACAATATCAATGACAGCCTTAAATGCATTGGGACTCAACATTTCAGTTGGAGAAATAAAATTACCCGCTGCATTATTAAGTAGATTATCAATTTTGCCGAACTTATCAATTGCTTGTTTAGTCATTAGCTCTACATCTTCTATTTTTCTTACATCTCCTGGACATGTTAATACATTAATCCCTAGTTCTGAAAATTCTTGTGCAGTTTCATCTAGCACTTCTGCTCTTCTACCACTAATTACAATATTTGCTCCTAATTCTCCGAATCGTCTCGACATACTTTTACCTAATCCAGTTCCTCCGCCAGTAACAATAATTGTTTGATCTTTTAATAAGCCATCTTGAAACATATAAATTCCTTTTTTTTAATTATCTAAAATATCTGTTATTAAATCTGTTTTTTCTTTTAACGGTTCTAAAATATTATCTTCAACAACACTTTGGGCAGACTCTTGCAACTCTTGAACTTGATTTGGAAGCTTATCTAAATCTGGAAGCGGTTGACCTGTAAGCACAATATAAGTATAGTAAATAATCAGTAGTGTAATCCCTAATGTTACCAGTTTAAATAAGCGCTTTATAACGCTAAATGTAATCATTGCCATCAAAACAATGGTTACAGCCAAGTATGCTGGATTACTAGAAATGCTATTTAACAGATTCTCTAACATTGTAGCAATTTATACATTAGATTTCTACTTTACAAAGATGAAACAAAAATCCATAAGATTCGTTAAAAATTATATGATAAAAAGAGGATTTGTTTTATTTTTTTTGTGCACTTCTCTGTTGAGCCAGGATAAGCTACTGCTCAAACAAGCAGATACTCTCACATCTTCTACTATCGGAAACGAAACAATCACAAGGTTAAATGGAAATATTATTTTTCAGAAAACAGATACTACTTTAAAAGGAAATTTTGCAACACAATCTGATAAAAACTCTTTGATAAACTTATATGGAGATGTATCCATTCAGCAGCCTGAGCAAATTATATATTGTGACTCTTTATCGTTTAATAATGATACTGAATTTTTTGAAATGTTCGGAAACATTAAAATTAAAAATGGCTCTCGTTTAATTAGTGCAGACAAAGCTACTTTGGATCAAATTTCTAATCAGATGACTTTAATCGATAATTGCGAAATCAATGAAGACTATAGAAATAGAGTGTATGGGGATAAAATAATATTAGATTTTAAGAATAAGACTCTTCAATCATTCAAGGTATTATCAAATGGTATAATTTTCTCTAAAAATTCAGGTTATGAAAAAATTGATGATTTGGAAAAAAGTATTGAAAATGAAGATGTTTTAAAGGCGGAAACTATTTTTGCTAGCCTTGAAAATGAAGAAATTCAAAATATAGAATTGATAGGAATGGCCTCTACCTTAATTCACCTTTATAATGACTCTCTATATGACGGTATTAATGAAGTATCTGGTGATAAGATTATCATGAATATTCAAAATGAATCTGCAAAAAAATTAATAGCTGAAGGCGGGACAATTGGCCGATATATACCAAATAAATCTAATGAAAATATTCAAGAAGAAATTGATTATGTAGCGGATAGAGTAGAATTTGAGGTAGAAAAAAAGATATCTAAGATGTTCGGTGTAGTAAAGATTATTCATAATAAAATGGACTTGTCTGCTGCGCGCATTAATGTAGATTGGAGTACCAATGTTTTAGAAGCGTTTAGCGACAACCCATTCAACAAAGAAGAAATAAATAGACCTATACTTATAGAAAATAATCGTGAGCCAATGACGGGTGATACTATGGTATATAATATCAAATCTAGAAAAGGTAAGGTGTTGATGGGAGAAAGTCGTGTTCAGGAAAATGTATATATGGGAAGTCAGATTACGAGTGTCACAGATAGCACTTTTTATATTGATGATTGCATCTTTACTTCATGCGATCCTTCAAAATTTTATCTTGGTAGTAAGCAAGTAAAGATTATTTATGGAGATAANGTCATTGCAAAACCTCTTAGTATTTTCATTGGAGGTGTTCCAATAATTGGAGTTCCAATTGCTATCTTTCCACATTCCTCAANTGAAAGAAGGTCTGGATGGATTATGCCATCATTTGGATCATCTGAAAATCGTGGAAATTATCTCGATGGGCTAGGTTACTATTTTGCTCCAAATGATTATATTGGATCAGAGAATTCTCTAATCTTTGCAGATAGACAAGGAGTAATACTTAAATCAAAAAATCAATATCGTGATCGATATCGATTCAATGGAAGGCTAGATTTTGAAGTTCGAAAACATTTAGGTTCTGGTGAAAGTGATATTGCACAAATCGGTAAAAGTAATAAGACCGACTATTCCTTTAATTGGAATCATAATCAAATACTAAGGAATGATCAAACTTTTCGTGGTTCTGCTAGCTATTATAGCAATGGAGAGTACAACAGAGAAACAAGTATTGACCCAATTAAAAGACTTAATCAGCAAGCAATTTCAAATGTGACTTATACAAAAAGATGGAAAACGCCCAATATCTCAATCAGTATTAATGCTTCTAACAAGCAAGATTTAATGTCTAAGAGTAAAGTAGATATCAACTCCTCTTTCTATCAATCTCCAACGAGCTTATCATCCACTATAACAAAAGATGCTAGTACATTACCATCCATAAATTTTAGAGTTGCTAGAAGAAAATTATTCAAGAATATCTCTCAGGATTCATGGATTGGAAATATTCAATGGGATTATAATTCTCGCCTAGTAAATAACTCTAAAAATTTTTATGAAGCAGAAGAAGCTATGGATACAGACGGGAATATATCATATGCATGGAAGCAAAACGATTCTGGCAATCCTGAAAGCTCAAATAAATTAGATGCAATGCTTAAGAATACTTTTTCAATTAACGCCCCTTTTACTGCTTTTAAATATCTTGCAATTAACCCGAGTATTAAATTGAATTCAGATTTTGTAAATCGTTATAGAGTGGCAGAATATGATCAAACAGATTCAGTAAGTTTTAGATATGAAGAGGCTATTAAAAATAGAACTACAGGGAATGTTGGCTTATCATTGTCTACTAAAATTTACGGTATCTTACCCATACGATTTAATAAAATCCAGTCCGTAAGACATGTGATGACACCAAGTATGCGCTTTAACTTTTCTCCTGACTACCTGAGTAATGATAGCTACTTCCAATCATTTAATGATGAATATTATGACTACTTTAGTAGTTCTATTATTGGATCTACTCCCACAACAAGTACTAAGAAGCTTAGTCTATCTTTGAGCAATGTATTTCAAGCAAAAATGAAGGACGGAGAAAAGGAAGATAAGGTTAATCTTTTTTCATGGGGAATATCAAGTGGGTATAATTTTAATGCTGATCAATTCAAAGTATCTAATATTAGCTCGTCGATTAGAAGTAATCTAAAAAATGGAGTTTCCATAGATGCCAACCTTACTCATGACTTATATAAGTTTGATAATTTGACGCAATCAAGAATTAATGAGCTAGATAATTTTCCAAGATTAACCGGTATAAGATTAGCAACAAATTTTACTTTAAAAAGTAAAGCAAGTGGCAAGGAACAAAACTCTGACAGAGAGTTTTCAGAACGAACCAAAGAATTTTTNACTGATTTATCAAGTAATACTTGGCAGAGCAAAATAGGNATTAGTTATACTGTGAATAAAATTAATCCATCAAATACTATTGAGAACTTTTGGGTGAATACTAATACTAGTGTTAATGTAACTGAAAATTGGAAGCTAAATTATAATGCTCGCTTTAGTATCAGTGATAAAGATATTGTAAGGCATAATATTACTCTTTACAGAGAAATAGATTGTTGGGAGCTATTTATGGATTGGACTCCTACGGGCTATGCAAAAGGACTTTATTTTAGACTAAATTTAAAGTCTGATATTTTAAAAGATTTAAAGGTAGAACAAAAAACCGGCTTATATAATACTAGGTCAAGTTTTTAGGTGTTATTGCTTAAAAAAATTATTAATGTTGTTTTGTGAAATCTAAATATCAAAAAATTAAAGGCACCTTTGATATTCTTCCTGCCGATACGCGCTTATGGAAAGAAATGGAGAATATCTTGCATAATATAAGTGAGCAATTTAGCTATGAAGAAATTCGCACTCCCGCAATTGAATCAATTGATTTATTCAAACAAAATGTTGGCTATGAAACTGATGTATCAAAAGAAATGTTTACATGGGAAGATCATTCTCATCAGCAAATAGCCTTAAAGCCAGAAATGACTGCTCCAGTAGTACGTGCCTACATAGAGGGTGGATTTTTTAGAAGCAATCCATTGTGCCGTTTATATTACATGGACTCTCTTTTTAGAAGGGAAAAACCACAGAAAGGTAGGCAGCGTCAATTTAATCAATTTGGTATAGAAGCTTTTGGTTCTTCAAATATTGAACAGGATGTTGAGGTAATTATGGTAGCTGCAACCTGCCTTAAAGCATTAAATATTAATGATACTACTCTGCATGTAAATAATATTGGGTCTCCTGAAACAAGAACGCAGTATGAAGCGTTGCTCAAAAAATATTTTGCTCAAAATACTCGTAGTATGTCGAGTTTGTCTAAAAAGAGACTAGATACTAATCCTATTCGTATTCTAGATAGCAAAGAAAAAGAGGATCAGTCAATTATTAAAAATGCTCCTATCGTTAAAGAATTATTAAACGATTCAGAAAAAGAAGATTTTAATATGTTGCTTTCAAATCTAGATGCACTCAACATTAAATATGAAGAAAGTCCTTATCTAGTACGTGGGTTAGATTACTACAATGGAACTACTTTTGAAATAACAACTCTAAGCAACAAGTCGCAAAATGCTTTATGTGGGGGTGGGCGATATGATTTCTTGGTAGAGAAAATGGGTGGACCATCAACGCCGGCAATTGGATTTGCAGCGGGAATGGAGCGAATGATTATTGAATCACAATATCAGGTTGCAAAAAATAGTATTGATATTTATATCAGCTCTAATGATTTAAATCATAGTAGACAGTGCTTTTCTATTATGCAAAATTTAATAGATAATAATTATACGGTATTTTTTGATACAAATAAAAAAAATGTTAAAAATCAAATGAAGGATGCTATTAAAAGAAGTGCATCTTACTTGTTAATAATCGATAAAAATATCACAGTAAAAAATATAAAATCAAATGACGAGATTGCCGTTTCTGACTTTCACGAATTACTCAATTTTTTAAAAAACCAATAATTTATATTTATTAATAAATATAAATTTTTGACAATTACTAAACAAACTATGTAAGTTGCCAGCCAAGATGTCAGATCAAGAAAAACTATTAATCATTGTTGAGTCGCCTTCTAAAACGAAGACGATTGCAAAGTACATAGACAATGCTTCTGTGATAGCAAGTGTTGGTCATTTTAAAGATTTACCTAAGAAAGAAATGGGTATTGATATAGAAAATGACTTTGCTATGAAAATTCAAACAATGCCTGATAGAAAAAAGTTTATTACTCAACTAAAATCTGAAGTTAAAAAGGCCGATAGAATCCTGATTGCAACAGACCCGGATCGTGAAGGGGAGGCAATTGCAGCTGATATAGCAGAGGAAATTAAAGAAGATATTGAAAGAGTAGAATTTACTGAGATTACTAAGACAGCTGTAAAACATGCTATAGATAATAGTAGAGACATTAACTATAATTTAGTTGATGCTCAAAGAGCTAGACGAGCTATTGACCGCATTGTAGGCTTTACATTTTCTCCGGTACTATGGAAAACATTAAGGTCTATCAAAAATACCGGCCTATCAGCTGGTAGAGTTCAATCGGTGGCATTAAGACTATTGGTCGACAGAGAAAAAGAGCGTAATAAATTTATAAAAAATACATTTTATACGATTGAAGCTGATTTAAAAGAAAAAAATCATGACGCTACTTTTAAAGCAAAACTTGTTTCATATGATAATCAAACTATAGCAAAAAGTGATGACTTTGGGAAATTCGATAGTGGCTTAAAAAATGATAAACTTCTTTTAATAGATGCTGTAAAAGCTAAAGAAATTAAGGATGAATCTGAAAATAGTAATTGGGAAATTAGTAAAATTGAATCAAAACCAACCTCTAGTTCTGCTGCTCCACCTTTTACAACAAGCACTCTTCAACAAGATGCCTCTAGAAGATTTGGATATTCTCCAAAAAGAACAATGGTAGTTGCACAAAAACTATACGAGCAAGGGTTTATTACTTATATGCGAACTGATTCTACTAATCTTTCTAAGGAAGCTTTAGCCGCATCGAAAAAATTTATTTTAGATAAATTTGGTGAAGACTTTTTACCGGAAAATTCCAATTTTTATAAAAGTAAAGTAGCAAATGCGCAAGAAGCACATGAGGCGGTTAGGCCTGCAGGGACTACATTTAAAGAACCTGCGCATGTACTAAAGAGCCTTGGAAAAGATGAAGCAAAATTATATGAGCTCATATTAAATAGAACGTTAGCATCTCAAATGAAGCCTGCACAATATATTAGAACAAACATTGAGATCATAAATGGTAAATCGATTTACAGAGCAAGTGGAAATATTACAACATTTAAAGGATATACTGCTGCTTATGAACAAGCACTCTCTAGAACACAAAAATCAGTTATTGCTGCGCTCCCCCCTATACAAAAAGATTCTAAAATTATACATAATAATATAGATGCCCTTGAAAGAAATACAACTCCTCCAAGAAGATTTTCAGAGGCTATGCTTGTAAAGGAAATGGAAGCGAGGGGTATTGGGCGCCCATCTACTTATTCATCTATTTTAGATAAGCTTGTAAAAAAAGAATATGTAATTAAAAAAAGCAAAACTCTTATTCCCACTTTTGTTGGTATTGCTGTTACTCAACTTCTAGAAAATCATTATTTAGCATTATTTAATGAAAAATTTACAGCAGGCATGGAGCAACAGTTAGACGCTATATCTCGATCTGAAAGTACATATGTAGATGTTTTAGAAGAGTTTTATAATGGTGGTAAAAATTATGCTGGAGTAGCCAAGCTATTAGAGGAAGAAATAGATATTGCAAAAGCATGTAGTGTTCCCGTATCAGAAAAAACTAGTATTCGTATTGGAAAATTTGGTCCCTATGTAGAAAAAGATGGTGGTAATATCACTATNCCACAAGACTTGTTTTTAGGTGATTTGAATCAAGAAGAAATTGACAAGCTTAGTACGATGCAAAAAGAGGATAACATTATCGGGACATTCAATGGTGGTGAAAATATCTTATTGAAAGTAGGTCGATATGGGCCTTACGTAGAATTACAAGAAAGTAAAAAAAGAGCTTCTATTCCAAAAGGAACATCTCTTGAAGATGTAACAGAAACTATGGCTTCAGACTTATTAAGCTTACCAAAGACGTTAGGTAAACATCCTGATACTGGAGAAGATATATTAGCAACATTTGGTCCTTATGGTCCTTATGTAAAGTGTGGAAAAACCAATGCATCAATGAAGTCCACAGATAGTCCTTTAACTATCACACTAGAAGATGCTATTAAACTCATTAAAGATAGAAAATTAAAATTTGAGCCGACGATTTTAGGTACAGATCCAAAAACAAAAAAGGATGTTTCAATTAAAAGAGGTAGATTTGGTCCATATGTAACAGATGGTAAAAAGAATGTATCTCTTAAAGGATATTCAATAGAAGATGTTACTTTGGAAGAAGCCATTAAATTATTAGCAGAAAAAAAATGATAAAAAAAGTTTTTGTAACCTTATGTACGCTCACCTTTCTCTTTAGCTTCCAATCATCAATAGAAGATCGTCTTTACTCCTTAAATCGCCAGTTAATGTGCCCAATATGCGATGGATTAACTTTAGAACAGTCTCAGGCAAATGTAGCTGTAGAAATGCGTGAAGAAATTAAAAAAATGGTTATTAAAGGGATGAGTGATCAAGATATTAAAGAGTTTTATGTAAAAAAATATGGCTTATATATATTAGCAGACCCTCCAAAAAAAGGTTTTGATGCATTGGTTTTCATTGGGCCATTGTTATTTGGATTGCTTGGATTAATAATATTGTACAAGTATTTATTTTCTTGACTACTATACTTAAATTGTAAAAATGAAAAAACANCANTTAGATAAAATTATTTCACTATGCAAAAGAAAAGGGTTTGTATTCCCAAACTCTGAAATCTACGGTGGACTTAAAGCCTCTTATGATTATGGTCCTTTAGGAGTAGAGCTTAAAAAGTCAATCTCAGAGTTATGGTGGAAAGAAATGACGCAGTCTCATCAAAATATTGTTGGGCTTGATAGCGCTATCATGGTACATCCAGATGTATGGGAAGCTAGTGGCCATATTGCCAATTTCAACGACCCTATGACGGATAACAAAGATAATAAAAAAAGATACCGTATTGATGATCTTTTATCTCAACAAAAATCAAAAGTAATTGATGCTATATGTGTTGCATTAAAAATAGATAGCACTAAAAATGATGATATCTATAATGATATCGCACATACTTTGTTGTCTGACGGATCTAAATCTGATAGTGTTTTAGAAGAAGCTGGTGTTATTGATCCATTTTCTGGGTCTATTGGAAAATGGACGCCCGCTGTTCAATTCAACTTAATGTTTAAAACTGATGCTGGCCCTTCTGAAAAGACAGGGAAACATATATACCTTAGGCCGGAAACTGCTCAAGGAATGTTTATTAATTACTTATTAGTTCAAAATACTATGAGACTAAAAGTACCATTTGGAATTGCTCAAATTGGAAAAGCCTTTCGTAATGAGATTGTAGCAAGAAACTTTATATTTAGAACGAGAGAATTTGAACAGATGGAAATGCAATATTTTGTTCATCCGTCAAAAGATGTTGAAAGCATGGATTTTTGGAAAGAAAAAAGATTAGATTTTTACTTAAATCATTTAGGGATTAATTCTGAAAATTTAAAATTTCATCAACATTCCAAGGATGCTTTAGCTCACTATGCTAAAGATGCATATGATATTGAATATAATTTTCCATTTGGTTGGGGCGAAGTTGAAGGAATCCACAATAGAACAGACTTTGATCTCAAGCAACATGAAAATCTATCAGGTAAAAATATGACTTACTTTGATACAAAAGCTCAGGAAAAATATCATCCTTATATTATTGAAACATCAACAGGTCTAAATAGGCTTTTTTTAATGGTTCTTTGTGAGGCTTATTTTGAAGATACAGAAAATAATAGAGTTGTATTACAACTGCCTTATGAGTTGGCTCCTATTAAAGCGGTCATATGTCCTCTTGTAAAAAAAGATGGATTGCCTGAAAAGGCGATGTCTGTTTTTAAAACACTAAATCAAGAATTCTCCTGTATTTATGATGAACAAGGATCTATTGGAAAGCGCTATTATAGGCAAGATGAAGCTGGTACTCCATTTGGGATTACCTTAGATCATCAAACACTAGAAGATAATTCTGTAACAATACGAGAAAGAGACTCAATGAAACAAACTCGTATCTCTATAGAAAAAATCTCTACATTCATTCAAGATAATAAATAGGGAACATTATATGAGATCTGCTAATCCAGCATTAAATAATAATACTTTTAGAAGTACACGACGTTTTTCCGGTTCTGAGGCAATGACAATTGATGGCACAGTCAACAAAACTGCACTTGGATTATTGCTATTGATGACAACTGCAATTTATAGTTGGAATAATCCAGCAACAGCTCTGATGCTATTTTGGCCAATTACTATTTTCACATTTATTCTATTGATGATTACTATTTTTAATAAAAAAACCGCGCCATATACTGTTCCTCTCTATTGTCTTGCTGAGGGAGTAGTGCTTGGTGGAATATCTGCTATGGTAGATGCCATGTATCCTGGAATCGCTAATCAAGCAATTTTTCTCACTTTTGGAATCTTGACTGCCCTCTTATTGTTATATAAAAGCAGATTAATTTCCGTAACAGATAATTTCAGATTAGGTGTATTTTCTGCCACATTTGGTATTCTTATAGTCTATGTTCTTAATATGATCTTGTCATTTTTTGGAGTCTCATTTATGGGTTCGCTCTTTGGAAATGGTACTACTGGTATTCTATTTTCCTTATTTGTGATTGGAATTGCATCAATGAACTTGGTATTAGATTTTGATTTTATCGAACAAGGCGCAGAAAAAGGTGCCCCAAAATATATGGAATGGTACGGGGCATTTGGGCTCATGATTACCTTAATTTGGCTTTACATTGAAATCTTAAATCTTCTGATGAAATTGAGAAGCAGAAGGTAAAAGCCTACCTCCTTTAAAAGATTGACATTAACCTCCTCTTACAATAAGTTACGGAAACTAAGGGTAATCTTACCTCTATAGAGATAGAGGTACGTACCAAATTTTTATTAATATGTACATAAAAAAAGGAAGAAAAACAATGAGAAAGCTATATAATGTGATAGCGCTAGTTATGATGTCCGGCTTTATGTTTGCACAAGGTTCAGTCTCAGGTACCGTGACTGATGGAGCAGGTAATGCTCTATTTGGTGCAAATGTAACAGTTCAAGGAACATCATCTGGTGCTGCAACAGCAGCCGACGGATCATATTCAGTCGACGGTGTGTCAAGTGGTTCATATACTGTAACTGCTTCATACATTGGATATGAATCTGCAAGTGTTTCTGTAAATGTAGATGGTTCTGCAACCGCAAACTTTTCACTAGCATCTAGTGCAGTTTCTGGTAATTCTGTTTCAGTTCTTGGATCTCGTTTTGCAAGAAATGTTGACGAACAAGCAGTTCCAGTAGAAGTCATTACTGAGCTTGAAATTCGTGCATCTGGTTTCACTGAAACCAATGACTTATTACAAGCATTAGTTCCGTCATATAATGCGCCTAAAGGCTACATTACTGATGGTTCTGACCATATGAGACCTGCTACTTTACGTGGCATGGCGCCAAATCAGACTCTAGTACTAGTAAATGGTAAGAGACGTCATCAAGGTGCATTAGTACACGTAAACGGTTCAGTTGGTCGTGGTTCAACTCAGGTTGACTTAAATGCTATCCCAGCAAGTGCAATTGCTAAAATTGAAGTCTTGCGTGATGGTGCTGCAGCGAAATACGGTTCAGATGCTGTCGCAGGTGTTATTAATTTAATTTTAAAAGAAACAGGTGGAGCGGACATGAGCGTTACCTACGGTCGAAATGATTCTTATTTCGACAGAGGGTATGCAGCTGGTGAAGGCTTGATCGATGGTCAAGATGACTCAACTTATGGTTGGGATCTTGATGGTGAAGGTTACCATGAAGGTACTGGATACTTGCCATATACCGCAGAGCGCGGATGGGCACGTTCAGGAAATGAAACAGTACACAAAACAGATGGAAGAAACCTAATTATTCACGCTGGTAACGGCATGGAAGTATTTGGTGGTAATCTATATGTTAGTGGTCAAATTCGTGACGGTGGTCGTACAAACCGTGCGGGTCTAGACCCAAGAAGACAATACTTTGCTGGCATGGATGCAGAAGAAGCTGCATTTGACAGAGAAAATCATCGTATTGGCGCTGGTAATTTTGAACAAGTAAGTATGATGTGGAACGGTAGTTTCCCAATGGAACGTGGTACTTTATACACATTCGGTGGATTCAATAGCCGTGACGGTGAAAGTGGATGTTATTACAGAAGAGCACAAGATAATCGTACTCTACGTGCATGGTATCCAGATGGATTTTTACCTTTAATCAGTCCTACCCTATCTGACAAATCTATGGCAATAGGAATGAAAGGACTTATGGGAGATTATGCATATGATCTAAGTGTAAATACTGGATCAAATGACTTCCAATGGGGTATGAAAGATAGTCATAATGCAACTTACGGTACAGGCCCAGACCAACAATCTGAGTTTGATCTAGGAACATTAGGCTATAGTCAAACTACTATAAACTTTGATGTGACAACACAAATGGACATGGAAGGATTTGCTGGACCAGTAAGTCTTGCTATGGGTGCTGAAATGCGCATGGAAAACTATACTATTGAAGCTGGTGAAGAAGCAGGTTATGCTGACGGCGGTTTTGATGTATTAGATGGACCAAATGCTGGTGCTTCTGCAGCAGTAGGTTGTCAATGTTTACCAGGATTAGCTCCTAATAATGAGCAAGATCGTGACAGAGACGCATTTAGTGTCTATGTTGATGCTGAAGCAGACGTTCTTGATAACTTGTTAGTAAACGTAGCATTAAGAACAGAAAATTATAGCGACTTTGGACAAACAACTAATGGTAAAGTAGCAATGAGATATGAGTTACAAGATGGTGTAGCTGCTAGAGGTTCATTTAGCACAGGATTTAGAGCACCAGCTTTACAAGAAGCTTACTTCTCATCTATTGCGACTAACTTTATCGATGGAATCCCTTATGAAGTAGGAACATTCCCAGTTGATACAGAGCCAGCTAGAGCTTTAGGCGCACAAGACCTAGAGCCAGAAACATCAACAAACCTTTCAGCGGGTATGACTTATAAAGATGATACATTTACTGTATCTGTAGACGCTTATCAAATTAAAGTAGATGACCGTATTACTATGAGTGAAACCTTCAATGGTTCTGGTGCAACTTCTGATATGGCAACATTTTTTGCTGACAGAGGAATTCCAGCAGTTGGTGGTAGATATTTCTTTAACGGAATTAATACTGAAACAAATGGTTTAGACATAGTTGCGACTATGAAACAAGACCTCTCAAATGGTTCACTGCTTCTTAAAGCAGCTATGAACTTTAATGATACTGAAGTTACCAATAAGGGTGATCTTGTAACTCCAGCAGCATTAGCTGACTATACAACTGACCAGTTGTTAGGACGTGCTAATACTGTAAGGTTTGAAAGTTCATCTCCTGCGGAAGCATTCCAGTTTTCAGCGAGAGTTCAAAGACCAACTACAACTTGGATGGTTAAGCTTAACCGTTGGGGTGAAGTAACAATTCCTGCAGGAACAGTTGAAAGAGAACAAGTTTTAAGTGGCAAATGGACTACTGACATGGAATACTCATTCCAGGCTAACAGTCAAGTACGTGTTTCATTTGGTGTGAACAACATGTTCGATGTGTATCCTGACAAAACTATTAAGAGAAATAGTTTCAATGGAATATTCCAGCATTCTGGATATAGTCCATTTGGATTTAACGGACGTTACGTATATACGCGTCTAGATATGACACTATAATAGTAACATTATTATAACTGAATAAAATAAAAAGCCTCTATTTTTTTTAGAGGCTTTTTATTATCTTACATATCATGAGAAATCATTGCACCATACTAACAATAAGCATATTCATATTAATAGGTTGTAATCAACCTAAAAATAATCAAGGCGGAGTCTCTTCTACATCCAGTATTGCTTCACAAGTAGGTATTGATTTCTTAGAACAAGGCGGCAATGCTTTCGATGCTATTGTAGCAACAGGATTTACATTGGCAGTTACTTCCCCTTCTAATGGCAACCTTGGTGGTGGTGGCTTTTTAGTAGCTTATACCAAGGATGGTGGAGCAATTAGTTTAGATTTTCGTGAAGAAGCACCCGCATTATCATATGAGACTATGTTTCTTGATGAAAATGATGAATACAGTCGCGATCTTGCGCTTAATTCTCACAAGTCTTCAGGGGTGCCGGGAACAGTTAATGGGTTGGTTAAAATTTTTAATGATTATGGTTCGGGTAATTTTACCTTAGAAGAAATTATGGCTCCTGCAATTCATTATGCAGAAAATGGTCATCATATTAATAGTTCAGCTGCGAGCGGTTTTGATAACTATAAATCACTTTTCTTAAATGACAAAGGCGCCACTGAAATTTTTGTAAAAGAGATAGACAGCGATATGTTGAATGCACAAAGAGCATTAAAAGACGGGTCTATATCTAAAGAAGATTATGCAAAGGAACTAGCAAGTATTGATCAGTGGAAAACAGGTGATTTGTTAGTACAAAAAGATTTAGCAAATACATTAAAGCGTATTGCAAAAAGTGGGAGTGCTGGATTTTACGAAGGTGAAACAGCTGAACTTATTATAGAAGAAATGCGCGCCAATGATGGATTTATTACTAAAGAAGACTTGTTAANTTATGATTCAGTTTATAGAAATCCAGTAGAAGGAACATACAGAGGGAATAAGGTTATTTCAATGGGACCACCAAGCTCNGGTGGCGCTTTACTAATACAAATGTTAAATATGATTGAAAATTTTGATATCAAGTCTATGGAAAGAAATTCTTCAAGCTTTGTACATCTTTTAACGGAAGTACAACGCCTTGCATATGCTGATAGAGCAATTCACTTAGGAGATCCAGATTTTTGGCCTAACCCAATTCCTATGCTAACCTCTAAGGATTATGCAAAAGAAAGATTGTCGTTAATCTCTATGGATTCAGCAACTCGTAGTACAGAAATTGCTGCAGGAAAAGCTCTTCCNAAAGAAAGCGTNGAAACAACACATTATTCGGTGATGGATAACCAAGGTAATGTTGTTGGTATTACTACTACGCTCAATATGAGCTATGGTAGTAAAAAAGTTGTTGATGGTGCAGGATTTTTATTAAATAATGAAATGGATGATTTTTCATCTAAGCCGGGTACAGCCAATGCCTTTGGTTTGATAGGATATAAAGCAAATGCTATTCAACCTTTTAAACGCCCATTAAGCTCTATGAGTCCTACAGTTGTTATTGACAATGAAGGAAATCCCATATTAACAATTGGCGCTGCCGGCGGATCAAGAATTATTACTGCAGTTCTACANAATATTATTAGCATTATTGATCATGAATTAGACATTCAACAAGCAATTGATTTTCCAAGAACTCATTCTCAGTGGTTGCCAGATAATCTAAGATATGAAAAAGATGCACTCACCAAACAAACTATTAGCGAGCTAGAAGCATTAGATCATATTTTTGAACATAATGGTACTGTAGAAAATGGAGTATATTCACTTGCTCAAACACATGGCGTACATTTTAAAGATAATAAATTTATAACTGGTTTTGATAAAAGAGGGACATACGATGAAAACGAAGGTATTACGTATTAATAAATCATTTACAACGCTACTATTAGCGACAATAATTCTTTTAATTAGTTGCGGTGACAGCAATAGAGCAACACAGTCTACTGTACCAACACCAATTGTTGTATACACGCCAGGTGACTTAGTATCTGATGGACAAGGATATATTCAATATAGAGTAGGAAATACTCCTGTAATTATTACTGTGCCACATGATGGAACTTTAGTGCCTTCAAATATGTCAGATAGAATGGGGGATACTGAGCGTGCTGTAAATACCAGAAAAGTTGCTGAACAATTTGCGGTATTTTTCAATGCAAACTCAGATGGTCTTTTCCCGCATATCATTTATAATAATTTAAGTCGTACAAAACTAGATCCTGATGCTAATTTAATGGATGGCGCTCAGGGTAATAGTTATGCTAACCAATCATATGGTACATATCATAGCTATTTGCAAACAGCAATTGATTCTGTTGAAGCAAAATTTGATTCAGGTATATTATTAAATCTAGTTGAACATGATAATGCAACACAACAATTTGAGCTTGGTTATCTACTTTCAGAGAGTGACTTGAATTTATCCGATGAAGTACTTAATACTGGCTACAGCACCCTATCTAGCATCAGCCAATTATCTTCTATTTCTTCAGGATCTTTTGCAGAGGTACTAAGAGGATATGGTAGTTTTGGTGAGTACTTATTTGCAGCGTCCTATAACGGCTCTTCTTATCAAGTAGTGCCAACTCTGGATAATCCAAATGCTCCTTCAGATGGATATACTTCNGGAGGGTATACTTTAACAGCTTACGGTAAAGAAAGATTGGGTAAAATTAATGCTATTGAAGTAGCAACTCCATATTCCGGATTTAGAGATAATGCTAATGCTTATCGTGCAGTAGGAGTTATTCTGGAAGATGCCACTTACAAATTTTATCAAGAACAGCTTGGTATTTCTTTATACTAATTTAGCAGGGTAGAAAAAATTATTTTAGTGCATTAGCCTTGTTAAGATACTCTGTAGCATCTTCCAATCTACCTTCACCAAAATACGTTCTATATACTCCATAGTAGTATTGTGCATTATTTGGATCAGCATCGATTAGTTCTAGATAGTATGTTCTAGATTTTCTCCATCTTTCCGCTTGCTCCAAAGCTTTAGCAAGACCTAATAAAGCCTCTTTATCATCTGGAGCTAAAAAATATGCTTCTTCAAAATTATATTCTGCTTCATCAAATTCATTCATTTTTAAATAGACTAAACCTCTATTGAAGAATAAATCTACTTTTTCTTTATCATCTTCAGAATTCTCGATTGCTGCATTAAGATTCTTTAGTGCTGGCTCAAATTCATCTTTTGCCAGATATAAGGCGCCCAAGCTTTTAAGGGCAGGTACTTCATTAGGATTAATTGCTAATGCACTCTCATAATAACTTAATCCTTTATTAAAATCTCCCAATCGAACTGCGCTTTGCCCGGCACTAACTAGCAATGCTAGTTGAACATCTTGTGGTACATCCGGTAATTCTAGTGCTTGATCGATATATTTAAATGCATTGTCTTTGTCACCCTTTACTGAATAATAAAGCCCAAGTAATGCATAGGATCCTGGTTGTGCTGGATCTAATTCTTTAGCCTGCATAGACGTTTCAATAGCTTGATCTATCAGTGCATTTCTTTTATCTATATCGCTTACTCTATTTAATAGACCTAAAAATCCAGATGCTCTATAATAGAGTAGGTTATAACTTTTTGTTAATGATGCTGCAACAGCTTGTGACATCAATATTTTTCTATCGTTAGCTGTAGGTCTAATTTTAGTGTTTTTTGAGGCTGTACTAGCAATATCCATATACTGCTTCACTTTACCCCATTCTTGAGACCTTGGATAAATTTTATCTCCTAGATGAAATGCAGCTTCCCATTTATCTTTTGGATGATTCAATGCTTTAAGCAAAAATTCTTCTGCCTTATCCCACTCCTTATCTTTTAATCTAATTTTTGCAGACTCTAAGTCCTGCCCAGCAAATAGCGTAGAAACTAATATTAATCCAATAAAAAAGTTTTTAATAGTTCTCATAAATATATATCCTCCAGTTATAGCAACAAGTTAGTAGTATTATTATCAGATTTCAATAGGTAAGACTTGATTGAATCCACTCTTTACGTAATTTATATTCTGAATCGGAAACTTTAACGATTCCTTCGTGTGCAATATTCTCAATGCAAAAAGATGCCATAGTTGCTCCTGCTATCATAGAATCTTCCATATTCTTTCCTGCTATCTTTGACGAAAGTATTCCTCCTGCAAAAGTATCACCGGCACCAGTAGTGTCCATAACTTTTTTCACAGGATATGCATTTATTGAAAAAGAAGTATCCTTATCAAAAAAAGTAGCTCCCTCTTCTCCTTGCTTAATAATAAGACTATCTGACCCTAAGCTTAGTATAGATTCAGCAATTTCATTTAAATTATGATTTTTTAAGCCCGATAAATGCACAGCTTCATTATAATTAATACATAGTAAGTTTGATTTAGAAATTATTTTTTTAAGGTCTGAATTAGCAATATCCATATATAGCTTAAACGTATCTAGAATAACAAAAGGTTTTGATTCAATTTGATTTAAAACTTCAAGTTGTAGTTCTGGATGTGTATTTCCTAATAATAAATAATCACAATGTCTTGAGTGTTTAGATAAGATAGGTTCAAATTCTTCAGAGACTCCCGGATCTACATATAATGTTTCTCTGGAAGAAAAATCATGTGCATATTCTCCTCCCCAAGCAAAGGTCTTGCCTTCTTGTATTTTTAAATCATCTAGATTAATAGAGTGATTACCTAAGAGATTGAAATGGTTTTTAGGAAAATCGCTTCCTACCATGCCCACTAATTGGCATTCTTTTGATTTGGTTGCTAATAATGCATAGGAAGCGGATCCTCCTAATACATCATTATAAGTTCCATACTTATTGACAATTTTATCAATACTAATAGATCCGAAAACTAATGCCTGATGTGATTGATTTGATGTCATAAAATTTTTTATTAAGATAGCAATGTAATCATCATGAAAAAAGAAAAAATAGTTTTAGGTATAAGTGGAGGGGTTGATAGCTCCGTAGCAGCCGTGCTATTACAAAAAAATGGATATGATGTATATGGTGTTTTTATGAAAAATTGGGATGACAAACATGCGATTTGTTCTGCAGAAGATGACTATGCTGATGCAATCAGTGTATGCAAAAAGTTAAATATTCCTTTAAAAAAAATTGACTATACAAATCAATATAAAGATAAGGTATTTAAACAATTTTTAGATGATCATGTGCACGGACTGACACCAAATCCTGATATATTGTGTAATAAAGAAATTAAATTTGAAGTCTTCCAAAATTATGCAAAAGAAATAGGTGCTACAAAAATTGCCACAGGGCATTATGCAGATAAATATGATGACAGCTCTACATCCTACTTAAAAAAAGCCATAGATCTTTCAAAAGATCAGAGCTACTTTCTTCATCAATTAGGGCAATCAGAATTAAAAGATACAATCTTTCCTTTAGGCAAAATATTAAAAAAAGATGTCAGAATAATTGCAAAAAAATATTCTCTTATTAATCATAACAAAAAAGATAGTACTGGAATATGCTTTATAGGAGAAAGGAAGTATAATGATTTTGTAGGTCAATATTTAACTGTAGATAAAGGCAATATTAAGTCTCTTGATGGAGAAATTTTAGGTACTCATAGTGGTCATATCTATTTTACAATCGGCCAAAGGAAAGGTTTGGGTATTGGTGCAAGACTCACCTCCGAAGACAAGCCTTGGTATGTTGTAAAAAAAGATATTGATAATAATATTGTATTCGTAGCTCAAGGTGAAAATCATCCAGCATTATTTAGTGAGCAAATTATTGTAGATCATATAAATTGGATTAATCTAAAACCTAAAACATTCCCAAAAAAATATTACGCTAAAGTAAGATATAGGGATAAAGATAAGCTATGCACTATTTTTTCATTAGATAACGATACATATCTCATTAAATTTAAATCTAAACAAAAGGCTATAACGCCAGGACAGTCTATTGTGCTATATAACGAAGATGGTATTTGTGCTGGAGGTGGTATTATTACAAGGAGAGATATCCCTTATTTAAAGGAGAATATTTAAATGAGCAGTAAATTACATATTGGTATTCTTGCAGCTGGAAAAGGTTCAAGAATGGAATCAACGCTACCTAAGGTCTTGCATAAATTAAATGGTAAAAGCTTAATTGATTATGTCCTAGAAACCGCATCAGAATTAAAGCCTCAATCTACAACGCTTGTAGTAGGATTTGAAAAAGATCTTGTTAAGAGCCATACTAAAAATTATAAAGTTAATTATGTATCACAAGATAATCAGTTAGGCACTGGCCACGCTGTATTACAAATGCAAAATGTATTAGAAAATCAAAAAGGTCATTTATTGATTTTATCAGGAGATGTTCCGAATATAAAATCTGCTAGTCTCTTTCCTATTATCAGACATCATATTAAAAATAATCACTCTGCGACAGTGCTTACTGCAATAGTTAGTGATTCTACTGGATATGGTCGTATTATAAGAAATATAAACGGTGACCTGCTAAAAATTGTTGAAGAAAAAGATTGTAATAATGAACAAAGAAACATTAAAGAGATCAATTCTGGTATATTTATTTTTAAAATTTCAGAACTATTTCCTCAATTAAAAAATATAAAATCTAATAACGCACAGAGCGAATATTATTTAACTGATGTAATGGAATTGATTGGAGAAAAAATGTCAATTCATGCCAGCATAATTGGAGATTCTTCTGAAGTTCTAGGAATCAACACCGTAAATCAATTAAGTGATCTGGAAAATAAGAACTAATGAAATACTTTCTGAATGCCATTATAATTACTCTTTTACTTATAATCATAACTTTTGGATGGTCAATATCCAAAACTTTAATTGAAAAAAATTCTATAACCAGAGTAGAGCCTTCACAGATAAAATCAACAACGAAAATTAAACTATTTGAAAATTATGACAATCAAACATTGAAGGTTGGGATTCTAAATGGATGCGGAGTTAGTGGGATAGGAAATCAATTCTCTGAAATGTTAAATAGTAAGTATGGACTCGTAATTGTAAGAACTGAAAATGCAGATAATTTCGACTATGAAACAACTAAAGTGGTGATTATTAACGAGTCCAATCCTAATATTGAAAATATATTAACTATTTTAGGGATGACTATTAATGATAACAATGTAGAATTTAATAGCTCCTATGATCCTCAAGAAGATATTCAAATAATCATTGGAAAAGACTACTCAGATTTCCTTAACTTGAACCAATGAAAACAAATCCATTATTAAAAAAAATTGTTACACTAGCAGAAGAAAAAAAGGCTGAAGAACTAATAGCGCTCAACGTTACTAAAATCACTTCATTATCTGACTATTTTGTGATTTGTTCTGCTAAGAATATCATTCAGGTTAAAGCAATTGCTGATAATATTAAAGATAATATTGAAGAAAGACCTTGGCGAACAGAAGGATACCAAAATTCAAATTGGATCATTATAGACTATGTAGATGTTGTGGTGCATATCTTCTTTGAAGAAACTCGTCATTATTACGATCTTGAACGCATCTGGTTTGATGCGAAAACTGTCAAAATATAATGATTCAAAATAAATTAGAATCCTTTATAAGTGAGTACTTAAAAGCTAACAATTATGAGATTAAAAATTGGAATGTATCAGCTAATACAAAGCAAGGTTTTGGAGATTATTCATCTAATATTGCACTTATCTTAGCGAAGAAAATTGGTCAAAATCCAATANAAATTGCCGAAAAAATAGTTGCATCTCATAACAAAGATGAATCTCTCTTTTCTGTATNTGCAACCAAGCCAGGATTTGTCAATTTTCATATTTCTATCGATTATTATTTAAACATTTTAAAAAATATTTTAGATGAAGGGACTGATTTTGGTAAACCTGCAAACCACGCTAAAACAGCAAATGTAGAATTTGTAAGTAGCAACCCTACCGGCCCACTTACTGCTGGTCATGGTAGAAACACTATACTTGGCGATATGGTATCAAACATTTTAACATGGCATGGTTATAATGTTACAAGAGAGTATTACTATAATAACGCAGGTAAACAAATGCGGATGCTAACTGAATCTTCTTATGCAAAATATGCAAAGAAAATTGGTAAAGATATTACTGCGCCAGAGAATGGTTATGTTGGAGAATACTTAGATGATATTGCAAGTGAGATCATTGAAAAATTTGGTAAAAATTTGGATGCAGATAGTATTGAATTTCGAGAGTTTACAGAGCAAAAAATTTTTGATGATATTAAAGGTACTCTAAAAAGCCTTGGTATTGAATTTGACCTTTTTTCAGAAGAACAAAGACTATATGAAAATGGTGCTATTGATAATGTGTTGGAAAGATTAGAAGCATTATCCCTGTCATATAAAAAAGATGGGGCTACATGGTTTAAAACGACTAGCCTAGGTAAAGAAGAAGATAAAGTTTTAGTAAAAAGTACCGGCGAGCCAACATACCGTCTACCAGATATTGCATATCATATAGATAAAGTANATAGAGGATTTGATTTNATAGTAGATATATTTGGAGCAGATCACATTGATACTTACCCAGATGTTTTACTAGGATTGGAAGCTTTAGGTGTAAAAACTGATCATATTAAAGTNATTATACATCAATTTGTTACTCTTAAGAAAGGTGATGAAGTCGTAAAAATGTCCACCCGTAAAGCAAACTTTATTACNCTAGATGATTTAGTTGATCAGCTGGGTGTAGACGTTGTGAGATATTTCTTTATTATGAGAGGCGCAAATAGTCACCTAGATTTTGATTTTGATTTAGCAAAAGATGAGTCTGAAAAAAATCCTGTTTATTATTTACAGTATGCGCATGCAAGAATTTCTAATTTGATTGTAAGATATGAAAATGAGATAAAGGAAAAGACCAGTCTTGATATGAACCTCTTAAAAGAAAAAGATGAGATATCACTTATAAAGAAATTGACAACATTCCCTACAAAAATGAATGAATTACATCAATCTCTAGAGCCAAGGAAGTTGGCTACTTACCTTGAAGAAGTTGCTGCTGCATATCATAAGTTTTANGGGAACCATAAAGTCATTAATCTTGACGACATTCCATTATCTTATGCAAGAAAAAATCTTTGTAATGCGACACAAATTATTTTAAAAACAGGGTTATCCATTCTAGGAATTACTGCTCCTAAAAAAATGTAGCTAATCAAACCGATGATTACTATAGGTCATAGAGGTGCTCGTGGATATGTTGCAGAAAATACTCTTGAATCTATACAAAAAGCCTTAGATCTAAATGTTGACGGTATTGAAATAGATGTTTTCCGATGTGCATCTGGTGAAATTGTAGTATTTCATGATAAAAAACTAAAGCGCCTTACTGGTCACAGTGGATTGATTGAAGAGACTACTTTTGAAGAATTAGAAAATATACTAATTGAAGGAAAATATAGAATACCTACTCTTCAACAGGTCCTTAATAAAATAGATGGTAAAATATTATTAAATGTTGAACTAAAGGGCGAAAATACTGCTATTCCAACTGCTACAATACTAAAACAATATCTTAATGACTCACAATCTGACATTAAAAAATTAATTGTTTCTAGCAAAAATTGGAAGGAATTAACACTTTTTAAAAATCTTGGTACCAATATACCTATCGGTGTACTTAGTCATTATAATATATTTTTAGAAAAAGGATTAAATGATATAATCAAAAAAGGTAAGGAGCTCAATGCTGTAGCTATACACCCTAAGTTTTCTATTTTGAATAAGAAAGCAATAGATCGGATGCATAATGCAGGATTTTTAGTTTATAGCTGGACTATCAATAGAGAAAAAGACATTAACCGAGCAATTGCGTTAGGTATTGATGGAATTATTACTGACTTTCCCGATCGGATTCCGGATTAGTATATGTGTGGAGGCGGGGAGATTCGAACTCCCGTCCATAATAGAGAAAAGATAAATATCTACATGTTTAGTTACTCGATCAAGTTTCGCCTTATACAGGTTCAAGAACAGACGAATATAAGACTATCTTCTAAGTGGTCACTTATTTAGTCGAAGCAAAAAAATAAGCTATCTCATTTTTATGACATCATTCAGACAGCGATGAGAAACGCCTACTGATGATGGGTTATAGCAACTAAGCTACAGCCATTTGGCCATAATCGGCACTTAATACAGTTTAGAAGTTTTAAGAGTTACTAAGCTCTACATGCAACTTAAAATTTCTTTCTAAAATGTCGAAACCGGTCGCCCCCAATTGTCAAATACAATGGAAGATACGACCTTTTTTATAAACAAAAAAGGCTCTGTAGCGCCAACCTCAGAGCCTTTTCGATTGCTTGTATTTGCGTACAATATCTAATTAAAGACTATGTTAAGCTAATAGTGTTTTATATAATTGGGCAATACTTAAATGTAAAAATGTGAAAAAAAAAATTAAAAATCTCTTTTTTCCAGTACCGAATCTGGATTCTCAACCTTAAATTAATGCCTAGTTTTGCCGACGTAGCTCAATGGTAGAGCAGGGGCCTTTTAAGCCCTTGGTTGTAGGTTCGAGTCCTTCCGTCGGTACTAAGTTTTATTAAAGGGGTTAATAACAATGTCTGAATTTCACAATAAACATATCGGTCCTACTTCTACAGAGGTTACAGAAATGCTTACTTCTCTCGAATGCAACAGCTTAAATGATTTACTTGAGAAAATTGTGCCAAAAAATATTTTGGATATTGACGGCGAATCCATTGGAAATGAAAATTTTTCTGAAAATGATATTTTAAAATATGTAAAAGAACTCGGATCAAAAAATAAGATTTTTCGCTCTCTGATTGGTCAAGGTTATTATGATACTATTACGCCGAATGTTGTATTGAGAAATATTTTAGAAAGCCCAGGATGGTATACGCAATATACACCCTATCAGCCTGAAATATCTCAAGGTCGACTTGAAGCATTGCTTAATTATCAAACAATGATATCACAAATTTGCGAACTACCTATAGCGAATGCGTCTTTATTGGATGAAGGAACTGCAGCGAGCGAAGCAATGCTAATGTTCTACAGAAAAAATAGATCTAGCTCTAATAAGTTTCTTATTGATGAAAACTGTTTTCAACAAACTATTGATGTTATTGTATCGAGAGCAGAACCTCTTGGTATTGAAATTGAGATTACATCATATGAAAATTTTGATTATACAGATGCTTTTGGATGTATTGTTCAGTATCCAGATCGTTTTGGAAGAATTTCAAATCCTGATGCCTATAAAAGAATAACAGATGCTGCACACGAATGTAAATGTAAGGTAATTTTTGCTACAGATTTAATGTGCTTACAACTATTTAAAGCTCCTGGATCTTTCGAAGCAGATGTTGCAGTAGGAAATAGTCAGCGCTTTGGAGTACCACTAGGTTATGGTGGACCCCATGCAGCTTTCATGACCACAACGGAAGAATTTAAGCGAGATATCCCTGGAAGGATTGTAGGGGTATCGCAAGATAGGCGAGAAAACCAAGCTTATAGATTAACACTACAAACTAGAGAGCAACATATTAGAAGAGAAAAAGCAACTTCTAATATCTGTACTGCTCAAGTGCTGCTTGCAATTATTTCAAGTATGTATGCTATTTTTCATGGCCCAAAAAAATTGAAAGAAATTGCAAATAAGATTCATAATCATACTAAAAATCTTGCAGAAAAATTAAGTGCTCAAGGACATGAAATTATTCTTGATAATCAATCGTACTTTGATACTCTATCTATCAAATTAAATAATTTAGATCAAAAAACACTTGAAGAAAGGGCTTTGAGTAAACTATTTAATTTTAAATATCACGATGAAGACTTGATAGGAATTTCATTAGATGAAAAAACTTCTGATGCTGAAATAGANGAAATTTCTAAATTATTTATTACAGATTCTAAATCGAAAAATACTAGTCCGATTTTTAATACAACAAGAGATGGGGTAACTTTACAACACTCTATTTTTAATAGCATTCATTCGGAGACTGAGATGCTAAGATATATTCATAAGTTAGAAAAAAGAGATTTATCTCTCAACCATAGTATGATTCCATTAGGATCATGTACTATGAAATTGAATGCTACTGTAGAAATGATTCCTATTAGTTGGCCAGAGTTCAACACTATCCATCCTTTTTCTCCAGCTAACCAGACAATAGGTTATAAAACAATTATCGATCAATTAGAAGTTATGTTATATAAAGTTACTGGATTCGATGCTGTGTCATTTCAACCTAATTCTGGTGCTCAAGGAGAATATGCTGGCTTACTCACAATTCAAGAATATCATAAACATAATGATGCTGATAGAAATGTATGTATTATTCCAGAATCTGCGCATGGTACAAACCCGGCTAGCGCAATCATGGCCGGCTTAAAAGTAGTGATTGTGAAATGTGATGATAATGGTAATGTTGATTTTGAAGACCTAACAAATAAGGTAAAAGATGCTGGCGATAAATTATCTTCACTTATGGTCACCTATCCATCTACACATGGAGTTTTTGAGCATAATATTGATGAAATCTGTGCTCTAGTTCATGATAATGGCGGACTTGTTTATATGGATGGTGCAAATCTGAATGCAATGGTTGGAGTGTGCAAGCCAGGTAATTTTGGTGCAGATGTGATGCATATTAACCTACACAAAACTTTTTGTATTCCTCATGGTGGTGGTGGACCAGGAATGGGCCCAATATGTGTAAATGATAAACTAAAACCCTATCTGCCTAAACATCATTTTACCGATGAAGACTATTCTTACTCTGTATCATCTTCTCCTTATGGGAGTGCGAGCATATTACTAATATCCTATATTTATATGAAATTAATGGCTGGTCAAGGACTCCTCAAGGCATCGCAGATAGCAATTTTAAACGCAAACTATATGGCAAAAGAACTAGAGAAAGATTATACAATTTTATATCGTGGTAGAACTGGATTAAATGCGCATGAGTTTATTATTGATTGCAGAGAATTCAAAAATACTTCAGGGATTACTAATGAAGATATTGCAAAAAGATTGATTGATTATGGATATCATGCACCAACAATGTCATGGCCTATACCAGGTACATTAATGATTGAACCTACTGAAAGTGAGTCTAAAGATGAATTAGATAGGTTCTGCTCGGCCATGATTCAAATTAAAAAAGAGATTGATGAAATTGCAGAAGGTAAAGTACCTCAAGATAATAATGTTCTTGTAAATGCTCCTCATACGATTCAAGATATTTGTGATGATTGGGATCGTCCTTATAATAAAAATAAAGCTGTATTTCCAAAAGAATGGATTAAAGAAAATAAGTTCTGGCCATATGTATCAAGAATTGATAATGCCTATGGTGATAGAAATTTCTTCTGTGTCTGTCCAGATATAGAGAATTATAAATAATTATTATTTAAAGTATTCTTGGAGTGGTGCTACTCTAANCTTATTCATGTTTGACATTGCTTCTATAGCTGCTTTAGCGCCAGCTAAAGTCGTAATAGTTAAAACATTTTTCATTACTGAGGTTTTCCCAATAGCTTCTTCATCATATCTAGACTGCGCACCTTCCGGGGTATTAATTACTAACTGAATATTATCGTTCAAAATTTCATCTACTACATTTGGACGACCTTCTCCAACTTTAAAAACAGGAGTACAATTGATATTGTTTTCTAATAAAAAATCTGCGGTTCCTTTTGTAGCAATAATTGTAAAATTAAGTTTTTCTAAATCTTTGATGATCGGAAGTGCTCTTTTTTTATCTATATCAGTTATAGATACAAATGCTGTACCGGTTCTAGGAACAGTATATCCATCAGATTGCATTGCCTTTAAGAATGCTATACCTGGCTCAGTATCAATCCCCATTACTTCACCTGTAGACTTCATCTCTGGGCCTAAAAACACTTTTTCATCTTTGAATTTTTTAAATGGAAGTACTGCCTTTTTAACAGCAGTGTGTTTGAAATGATTTTCTTTAAGATTAAAATCTCTAATTTTTTTGCCTACAGATAGTTGTGCGGCAATATTTGCTAATGGTACATTGCTATACTTACTTACAAATGGCACTGTCCTGCTAGACCTTGGATTTACTTCTAAGACATAAACTTCATTATTTTTTACTGCAAATTGTAAGTTAATTAATCCTACCACATTTAACTCTAGTGCTAATTTGGTTGTCATATCTATAATATCTTTTTTGACCTTACTACTCATATCGTAAGGCGGTAAAACACATGATGAATCTCCAGAATGAACACCCGCTTCTTCAATATGCTGCATAATACCAGCAATAAAAACCTCTTCTCCATCACATAGGGCATCGACATCGAACTCAAAAGCATTTTCAATAAATTGATCAATTAGTATTGGATGATCATTTGTAGCTTCAGCCGATCGGAAAACATAATCTACAAGCTGTTCTTTATTATAGACAATCTGCATAGCTCTTCCACCTAGNACATAGCTTGGCCTTACTAGTACTGGAAATTGAGCAATTTCGGAGAAATTGATAATTTCTTCATAGTTTTTTGCAATACAATATTCTGGTATTTGAATTTTTAACTTTTTAATAATTCTAGCAAATTCTTCCCTGTTTTCAGCCAAATCAATGCTAGCTGACGATGTACCAAATATTTTTACGCCTTCATTTGTTAATTGTTCAGCAATTTTTAGAGGTGTTTGACCTCCAAACTGCACTAGAACTCCATCAGGTTTTTCAAATTCAATTATATTCATAATATCTTCAAATGTAATTGGCTCGAAGTATAATCGATCTGCTAAATCAAAATCAGTTGAGACAGTTTCTGGATTGCAATTAACCATGATAGATTTATACCCAGCTTCTCTTAGCCCATATACAGCTTGAACGCAGCAATAATCAAACTCTATTCCTTGGCCAATACGATTTGGTCCTCCTCCTAAGATCATCACCTTTGGTCCATCAAGCGGTGTAATATCATGCGTTGATTCATAAGTAGAGTATGAATACGGTGTTTCTGCCGTAAATTCTCCCGCACATGTATCTACAACTTTATAAACCGGCTTTAAGTTTCTTTCTTTTCTAATCTGCCTAATCTGTTCTGCTGTTCTATCAGTTAGTGCGCCTACTTGTATATCAGAAAATCCATTTTTTTTCAGTAATTCTAAATCATCTAAAGAGTTGTGGTGATTTTCCAAATAAACAATCTCTGCTATTTCATTTAAAAACCAAGGGTCAATACCTGTATTATTATGAATTTCTTCAATTGTAAACTCTTCTTTAATCGCTTCTTTAACCTTTAAAATTCTGAATGCGCTTCCATCATTTAGAGATGCTATATCTAACGAGCGATAACGCTTAATATCTGGATCTTCATTTCTTGGATCTTTAGTACAAAGTCCTGGTAAATTTAACTCTAGCGATCTAAATGCTTTCTGGAATGATTCCCTGAATGTTCTACCAATAGACATTGCTTCACCTACAGATTGCATTTGTACACCTAATTTTCCAGAAGCAGAAGAAAATTTTTCAAAATCAAATCTTGGTAGTTTTGTTACGATATAATCAATTGTTGGCTCGAACGCAGCAAGTGTTTTATTTGTAATATCATTTTTTAATTCATCCAAAGAATAGCCTACTGCTAACTTGGCCGCTATTTTAGCAATTGGGAAGCCTGTTGCTTTAGAAGCAAGCGCAGATGAACGACTTACCCTAGGATTCATTTCAATAATTACCATCCTACCATCTTTTGGATTAATAGCAAATTGAACATTAGAACCGCCCGTATCAACTCCAATTTTTCTAATACATTTAATTGCAGCATTTCTCATATGCTGGAATTCTTTATCTGTTAAAGTCATTGCTGGAGCCACCGTTATAGAATCTCCTGTATGTATTCCCATAGGATCTATATTTTCAATAGAGCAAATGATAATAACATTATCATTAGGATCTCGTATAAGCTCTAATTCATATTCTTTCCATCCTAATAAATATTCTTCGACAAGTACTTGTCCTGTTGGACTTTCTTTTAATCCTTTTTCAATAGAATCTTCAAATTCTTCTTCATTATAAGCCACAGAACCACCCGAACCTCCAAGAGTNAAAGATGGTCTAATAATGGCAGGCAAGGAAATATTATCAAGTAATCTTTTTCCTTCATCTAATGATTGAATAGTATGTCCGTATGGCAAATCTAAACCAATATCGAGCATTGCCTCTTTAAACTTCTCTCTACTTTCTGCTGTTTCAATAGCTTTTTTATTAGCACCAATAAGCTCTACATTATATTTTTCTAGAATTCCCCGATCATCTAAATCCATTGCTACATTCAAAGCTGTTTGTCCACCTACTGTAGGTAAAATAGCATCTGGCTTTTCTTTTTGAATAATTTCTTCTACATATTCTACAGTAATAGGCTCAATATATGTTCTATCTGAAAATTGTGGATCTGTCATAATAGTAGCAGGATTTGAATTAATTAATACAACTTTATACCCTTCTTCTTTGAGCGCTTTAATAGCCTGTGTTCCTGAGTAATCAAACTCACAGCCCTGACCAATGACAATTGGTCCTGCGCCAATGACTAGAATTGTTTTTATATCTGCTCTTTTAGGCATTTGAATCCATCATATTAAAAAACTTTTTAAAAACATATCTTGAATCATGTGGCCCCGGACTTGCTTCCGGATGATACTGGACTGAATATGCCTTCATATCTTCGCATGCAATTCCTGCAATAGTATTATCATTAAGATGGGTATGTGTTACTGTAATATTGGATGCTAGAGAGTCATCTCTCACAGCAAAACCATGATTTTGTGACGTAATTTCAATTTTATTAGTTTTTAAATTTTTGACAGGTTGATTAATTCCTCGGTGTCCAAATTTCATTTTAAATGTTTTAGCTTCTAATGCTAGTGCTAAAATTTGATGGCCAAGACAAATACCAAATATAGGTTTTTTTCCTAATAATTTTTTAACTGCTTCAATTCCATATGATACTGCAGATGGGTCGCCTGGTCCATTTGAAAGAAATATGCCATCAGGATTATACTTCAATATCTCTTCTGCTGTGACTGATGCAGGGAAAATAGTTACTTCTGCATTATTTTCTAGCAGTATATCATAAATATTACTTTTCATGCCATAGTCAATAGCTGCAATTTTATACTTTGGGTGATCTACGCTACAAAGAGTTATTTTTTCTTTTCTAGAAACTTCCTTTGCTAAATCTAAACCCTCCATTGAAGGTATATCTTTGATTTTCTTGGCTAAGCTACCAATATCAAAATCGTTGGTAGAAATAATTCCTTTCATTGATCCATTATTTCTAATGTGAATAGTAAGAGCTCGAGTATCAATATCTTGTATACCAACAACTTTATTTGATTTTAAAAACTCTTCTAATGAACTACTAGATCTCCAATTAGAAGGGGATAAAGATTCATTTTTAATTATAAATCCTGATGCATATACATTTGAAGATTCTACATCCGATTCATTTGTTCCATAATTACCAATATGTGGACTACACATAACAATCATTTGCTTTGCGTATGATGGGTCTGTTAAAATTTCTTGGTATCCTGTCATCCCAGTATTAAAACATACTTCTCCGGATGCTTCCCCTAACAAACCAAGACTTTTTCCTTTAAAAAAAAGACCATCCTCTAAAAATAGGATAGCCTTTTGGTGTTTTCGCATGAGTAGATTTTACCCCATATATATTAAAATTAAAACCTTATTTTTTTACCCGTATGCATTGTTCGCACTGCCGCAACAGTTGAAAGAGTTGTAAATATAATCAAAAAGATAAAAGATGACTTAAAGNCAGCATCTGAAACTCCTAATGTTGTATATCTNAGGGTATTAATAGCATAAAAAATTGGGTTTATTAAACTAATGGTTGTTGCCCAGGCCGGTAACATCTTTATAGAATAAAAAATACCTCCAAGAAAACTAAACGGCGTGATTATAAAATTTTGGATTAGCGCTAACTGATCCCAAGAATCAGATAATTGTCCAATCAGTAACCCTAAGCTAGCAAAAGACCAAGATACAAGAAAGATAGCAATTAAGGTCAAGGGTAAGTCATTGATTGGCATACCAGCTAGCCAACAAATTAATAATATCAGTGTCCCATTAACTAGGCCCCTGACTGCTCCTCCAATAATAAATGACAAGGATAATTCTAAACTAGATAAAGGCGTAATCAATAGCTCTGGCAATGTTTGAAGGAGCTTCATTTGCAGCATAGAGGAAGCTGTATTTGCTGTGGCATTTGTAATAACATTCATCATCAATAGCCCTGGGAGAATATAAATCTTATAAGAAACTCCACTGATCTCTGAAATTCTATTTTCTAGAGCAACTCCAAATACAAATATATATAGTAGCGTTGTTATTACGCCGGGTATAATTGTTTGCCTCCAAACAGAGAAAAATCTCATGACTTCTTTTGAAGTCAAAGTATAAAATCCTATCCAATTACTAGTCATTAATTTTTCTTCCTGTTAAGTCTATAAACACATCTTCCAGTGATGCCTTAGGAAGCTGGACATCTTCAATTCTTATATTGCTCTCCGATAATTTCAATATGATTTTTGGTAAATCTAAATTTGGCTGCTTTGTTAAAATTTCTACTTTGTTTTGATTAATAACAGGATTATAGTCTTTTAGAATAGTATCTAATTTTGGAAAATTTTCTTTTGTATGGATTATGATTCCTGATTTATTCACCATATTTTTTAAATTTTTCACTGTATCCTCCACAATTAACTTACCATTATCTATAATTCCAACTCTTTCACATAAAAGTTCGGCTTCATCAATATAGTGGGTCGTTAGTAATATAGTTTTTCCTTCTGCGTGAAGCTCATTGAGATATTTCCATAAATCATGTCTCAGCTCTACATCAACCCCCGCAGTAGGTTCATCTAAAATAAGAATTTGTGGATCGTGAACAAGTGCTTTAGCAATTTGTAGTCTTCTTTTCATTCCCCCAGAAAGCATTCGCATTTTCTTATTACGATGCTCATATAAGCCTAACTTATTAAGAATATAATCAATTCTCTGTTTTGCATTTTTTCTAGTTACACCATAGTATCCAGCTTGATAGTATAATAATTCTTCTACTGGGAAAAAGAAGTCATTACTCAATTCTTGGCAAGCAATTCCAATTTGAGATCTAGCATATCTAAAGTCTGATACAATATTTTTACCTAAAATTTTTACTTCTCCATCAGTTGGCTTCACTAGGCTGGTAATAGCATTTATAGTTGTAGATTTTCCTGCACCATTGGGACCAAGAAGACCATAGAATTCTCCTTTTTTAATAGATAGATCAATACCCTTCACAGCATATACATCATCATATTTTTTATGAAGATTAATTATTTCAATTCCAAAATCTTTCAACTATTTCCCCTTTTGAATTTTATATATAGCTCCTAAATAGTCCACTATATACAGCTCATTATAAATATCTTCTCCAAAAGATGCAATCATATGCTGATCTGATGATAATAGAGATGTAGTAATCTCAGTAATTTCATTACTCTTTTGATTAAATGCCCATACTTTTCCACTACAAAAATCAGAAAATATGTAAAGCCCATATAATGATTTTATTTGTTCGCCTCTATATATATATCCACCTGTTACAGAACACCCTGTAATGTTTTTTTCTTTCAGTCCCATTATGCTCTTCCAATAAGCGGCATCACTTGGGTATTCTAACATTGGTTTAGTATACATTTTTTGGTTACAGTCTGGATTTGAGTAACAGTGGTTGCCCTCTACAGCATTCCAACCAAAATTTACTCCCGCTTTATTGGCTTCTAAATAATTGATTTCTTCCCAAGAGTCTTGACCAACATCTCCAATAAACATATCTCCATTTATAGCATCAAATGAAAATCTCCATGGGTTTCTTAATCCGTATGACCATATTTCTTGTTTATTACTATCTGAACCATAAAAAGGATTATCATCAGGAACGCTATAATTACTATCAGAGCTAACATCTATTCGTAATATTTTTCCAAAATAATTTTCCGTATTTTGTGCATGATTGAAAGGGTCCCCAAACTTTCCACCGTCTCCAAATGCTATATAAAGATAATTATCAATAGGGCTGAATTCAATATGGCCTCCATTATGATTATTAAAGGGTTGCTTAAAATAAAATAGTTTTTCCTCAGAAGATACGTCGGCTTTAAACCTACTGTTAGATACCTTAAATCTAGAAACAACTGAATAATTTTCGGTGTCAACATATGATAAATAAAAAACTCCATTTTTTTTAAAATTGGGGTCAAATGCCATACCCAATAAACCTCTTTCATCTGGCATAGGCTTAACTGTAATATGCTCACTCCAGTCTAAAAAAAGTATGGTGTCTGATCCAGTTTTAATAAATATTTCCCCCGTTTGTTGTATGATATACATAAAATTAGTTTCTGGCTCAAATCGAACAAGAAGGGGTCGCTCTAAATCTTTAGCTATGATTTTAGAATCTATAGCTAGAGTATTTTGAGCAAAAAGTAATGAAGTGAAAAAGATAAAATATTTTAACATGTTTAATTAATAAATTTTTCTAATTGGGCTTCTTTAACAACTTTTACATTTAATGCTTGAGCTTTTTTTAGCTTTGATCCTGCGTTGTTTCCAACAATTAAAAAGCTTGTTTTAGATGAAACTGAGCTTGAAACTTTACCGCCATTTTTTTCTAATATTTCTTTTATTTCATTTCGGTTATGATTTTTGAAACTTCCGGTAATGACAAATATTATATCTTTAAATTTTTCAGAATTATCAAAAATGGTCTTATTAATGTTTACACCGTTAGCAAAGCAGTTATCAATTACTTCTCTATTCGAAGAAGCATTAAAAAAGTCTATAATTGATTGTGCTACAATTAAACCTACGCCATCTATATTTTCTAAATCTTCTAACGAGAGAGTTGATAAATGCTCAATAGAAGACTTACAATGAATATCCAATATTTTTGATATATGTTGGCCTACATTAGGTATGCCAAGTGCAAATAAAAATCTTGGAAACGTTGTTTTTTTAGATTCATTGATTGAAGTAATAAGATTCATTACAGATTTATCTTTAAATCGTTCAAGATTAATTAAATCATCAAATTTTAATCTATATATATCATCAAAACTTTCTAAAAGATTTGCTTCTAATAATTGTTTGACAATTTGGGGTCCCATACCTTCAATATTCATTGCATTTTTGGAACAAAAGTGTTCAAGCATTCCCATTACCCTAGATTTACAATTTGGATTTACGCATCTATAGGCGGCCTCTCCATCAATACGTTCGATTTTACAATCAGGGTCAGGCCAATTAAAATCGCTAATTGCAAACTTCTGTGTTTTTTTAGGTCTTTTTTCTATTAAGACTTTGGTAATTTTAGGTATTACATCTCCCGATCTTTCTACTATCACAAAGTCATTGATTCTAATATCTTTTTTATCAATTTCATCTTGATTGTGCAAAGTGGCACTACTAATAATTGCTCCAGATATTTCTACTTCTTTAATTTTTGCAACTGGAGTAATAACTCCGGTTCTTCCCACCTGAAGAACTATATCTATAATCTGAGTTTCTGCATTCTTTGATTTGAATTTTGCAGCAATAGCCCATCTTGGAGACCGTGCTCTTTCTCCAAGTTTTGATCTTAGTACATAATTGTCAACCTTAATAACGGATCCATCAATTTCATATGGAATGCTTTCTCTTTTATGCTCTAAGTCTTGATGGTATGAAATCATACTATCAATACTGTCAATTTTCTTTGCTAAAGGGCTGACTGGCAAGCCTATAGATTTTAGATAAGATAGCATATCCCATTGAGTATTTACGTCTAAGCCCTTACTCGCTCCTAGCTCATAACAGAATATAGATAGACTCCTCTTTGCGGTGATTTGTGGATCCAGCTGTCTCACACTCCCGGCTGCTGCATTTCTGGCATTAGCAAATAGCTTTTCATCATTCTGAGATCTTACTTTATTCAAGCTTATGAAGTCAGATTTTAACATAAATATTTCTCCTCTAATTTCTAAAAAATTAGGATAATTTTTTCCTCTCAGAATCATAGGTATGGCATTAATGGTCTTAATATTATGTGTAATATCTTCTCCCGAAGAACCATCTCCTCTAGTAAGTGCTCTTATCAAATGACCATTTTCATAAATTAATGAAACGCCTAAACCGTCAATTTTCGGTTCAGCCACATAAGAGGTCTTACTTTGATCTAACCACCTATTAATTCTTTGGTTAAACTCTACAATTTCTTGCTCGTTTATAGCATTCGATAGAGAAAGCATGGGGATTTCGTGGTCATAGTTTTGAAATCCACTTTTTATAGGATGTCCTACTCTCTGCGTAGGAGATGTGGGTAAAATTAATTCTGGATTAACTTTTTCAAGAGACTCTAACTCTCGAAATAAATTATCATATTCTGCATCGCTTAAACTTGGCTGATCTAATACATAATACGCATAATTGTGCTCATTAATCTGACTAGTTAAGTTCTTTATTTTTTCTTTAATTTTTGATTCCATAATATTCCTAAAAATCCTACTATAATCATTACTAATAATAGCTGAATTCTCAATTTATTGATTCTAATTGAATTAGCATACATTTTGAATTGATCTTTTGCAATTATATCAAAGTCAAAAGACCACACTAATAATCCATCTGAATTAGATTGAGCATTATTGCTACGAACTATTCCAGGTAAATTGATATTAAATTGAAAGTAATCATTCATTAATTCAATATTTTTTAAAAAATCTGCCTCATATTTATCTACAAAAATCTTCATATCTTGAAAAAAATTTTTTGGAAGTGTTGTTGAAATAGGCTTCAAAGCATCTTTCAAAATTATTGATGAGTTTTTATCAAACTTATCTATCAATTCTCTTTCTTCGGCATAACTAAAATATGAATCTACCTGATTATTAACTCTTTCTATAAAAATGATGTTCAGTTCAGCTTGTTTATCGTATTCTTTTAAGCTTTTTTTAATAATATACTTTTTAGCTGGGACAATCCATGATAAAGAGTCAGCTTCTGTATCTAAATATTCGATAATAGACGGATATTTTGTATCAATATCTAAGCTATGCACAGTTGATTTAAAACTATACCTATCCCAAAAAAAATATCCTTTTTTGTCCACATCTATGCTGTAGATTAAGCTTTGGCTGTCGGAAAATATCATTTTTTTATTTATAGGTTCAGTGCTAATAGTTTCTTTTTCCCAGTTGAGATTCTTAGAAAAGACATCTTTTTCATCTAAGAAGGTCATAGTAGTTGCCCATTTAACAAATTCTGTATTTTTAGGATGTATAAAGTCTTTGTTGTCTAGGTCCAGCTTATCGCCAATAGAATTATATTTAATAGTGTACTTTCCATCTGATAATACAGATATGTGTATTAAGTTTTCAACGCATGCTGTCATTAGCATGCATGCTATTATTAAAAATACTCTTTTCATTTTTTTTTTAAGAAATTACTGTGAAATCTTTAGATGTCTTGTTAAGGACAATATGGCCATCATCTGTAACAACGATATCATCTTCAATACGTACACCACCTACATCTTCAATATATATACCAGGCTCTACGGTCATTACATAGTTAGACTTTAGACTATCTGTACTAACCTTACTAAATCTAGGATCTTCATGAATTTCGAGGCCTAAAGAGTGACCTAATCCATGATCAAAGTATTTACCATATCCGGCATTAGTAATATGTGCTCGTGCAATTGTATCAATTGCTTTACATGAAGCTCCGGCTTTAATTCCTTGAATACTTTTGAGTTGAGCTTCTAAAACAATATCATAAATTTCTTTTTGTTGCTCTGAATATCCTTTAGTGGCTACTGTACGAGTCATGTCTGCATGATAACCTGCATATTTCGCTCCCGAATCAATAACAACTAATTCTCCTGGACCAATTTTCTTGTCCGTTGGCCTTTGATGGGGCATAGCTGAATGGGGTCCACTACCAACAATTGGTGAGAATGCATCTGCATCTGCATCTCCGTACTTACGATATAGAAATGATAGTTGGTTAGCAATTTCCTGTTCTTCTACGCCAATTTTGATCATTGGGAATACCTCTGCAAATGCCTTATCTGTAATTTCTACCGCTGTTTTAAGTGCTTCAATTTCCTTTTTGTCCTTTTCCATCGCTAAAGTCTCTACGCATCCAACTATATTTTCCCATTTTACATGAGGTAAGATATTACTTATATCAGAAAACATTTGATGGGACACATTTTTACCGTCAAATCCTATAGTTTGCCCACTCGATAGAAAGTTTTTATTTTTAATTACTTGTAAGTGGGGAATACTATCGATTGTAATATTAGCGCCTCTTACTTCATTCTTAGATTGAACAACATATCTACCATCCGTAATAAACTCCGAATTGTCTAGGCCTACTAATAAAGAACCGCTAGATCCACCAAATCCACATAAATACTTAATGTGGATCATGTTAGTGATTAGCATACCATCTACATTTTTTTCTGCTAGCACTGTACGCAACTTATCTTGTCTTCTTATAAAATATTCTGCACTCATATTTAGTCCTTTTTTTGATTAAAATTCTTTAACATATTTTGAGCTTCTAAAACTTGTTTCTTTGTTTTTCCATGATTAATAATCGTATTCAAACTTCTTTTTGCCTGAATAGTTTTACCNTGCAGTATCATTAATTTGATATATGACATTGTGACTAGAGCTGTATTTTTTCTATTTTTTTTAGGCTTAGATACTGGTTGATAATCAAGAACAATTTCTGGATTGAGCCTTTTTAGTTTTGTTACGACTTCTTTTAATAAAGAAGATTGTGATTTATTTAATATTTCAAATAATAAAAGATAGGCAGCATAATAATTTGTATCATGTTCAATAACAGATATAAGATGTTTTTTTGCCTCAGTGAATTTTTTATTATTAAATGCTTTTTCGCCTTTAAGATAAGTAGTGTGGATATTTGAAATCATCTTCGATTTTCTTTAACCCATTTTTCAATATAATCTAAAGACATTTGAACGGGTGTTCCAGGTCCAAATAATTCTCCCACACCAATTTTAGCAAGTGCATCACTATCTTCTTTTGGAATAATACCACCGCCAGTAACTAGAACATTCTCTAACTTGGAATCTTTAATCAAGTTCATAACTTTAGTAAAAATTGTCATGTGAGCACCTGACAAAATAGATAGAGCTATTACATCAGCGCCTTCCTGGATTGCTACCCTAACAATACTTTCAGGAGTTTGTCGAAGTCCTAGATAAATAACATCCATTCCAGCGTCGCGATAAGCAGCAGCCAAAACTTTAATACCTCTGTCGTGACCATCGAGACCTGGCTTTGCCATTAAGATTCTAATTGGTGGGTTTAAGCTCATAATAAGTTAATTTAACTAATCCAGACGTTTGATTCCCCTAATAAATCTCTTAACATTATAAGAAAATGATTACTGCTAGATACTCTAATTTTTTTCGATATAATTCTTCGAGAAGATCCATCTTGATTATTCATATGTACAACAAATAAGCTTTGCCCTAAATTTTCAGTAGCATGCTTATATANCTCATCTATAGTATCTTTAGTAACATTTTTTCCTATTTTAATATTTATCTCTTTTAGTTTTAATACTTTTTTTGCATGATTAATAGGAACAACTTCATCTACTATGATTTTTAAATCAGAAAAGTCATTTTGTGATGTAGAATTACCAACTAAGAATACAATATTACCCTCACTAATAATTTCTTTATATTTTTCAAAAGCATCATGAAATATAATTGATTCAACCTGACCTCCTAAGCAATCTAGGTTAAAAAAGGCCATTGGTTGATTTTTCTTATCGTAATGAAGCTTGAAACTAGAAACTGCTCCCCCGATTCTAATCAAGCTATTTTCTTTCAAATATTTTTTCTCAGTGAAATCATAATTGCTTAACTCTTCAAGGGTGTCAGCATATTTCAGTAGTGGGTTACCTGAGACATAAAGGCCTAATACCTCTTTTTCTTTTTTTAGTTTATCCTGATTTTCCCAGTCCTCTATATTTGGTAGATCGGGCTGCTTAACTAAATCTTCTTCGTCTGAAAATAAATCAATTTGATTTTTGTTTGATGCCTTATGAACTTGTTGTCCATAGCTAATAGCACTATCTACAGATTCAAATAACTGAGCTCTATTTGAAGAAATAGCATCAAATGCACCTGCCAGTATAAGACTTTCTAATACTTTTTTATTTACTAAGCGCTGGTCAACTTTTGTTACAAAATCAAATATTGATGTAAATTTTCCTTGTTCTTTTCGAGCTTTAATACATTGCTCTAGAGCTTTAATCCCTACATTTTTAATAGCATTTAATCCAAAAGAAATTTCTTTATCATTTAGTGGAATAAAGTCAATATCAGACTTATTTATATCCGGTGCATTGACTTTAATTTTCAACTTTCGGCATTCATTAATTAGCACTACGACCCTATTAGTATTTGTCATCTCACTAGTTAAATTAGCAGACATAAATTCTGCTGTATAGTGCGTTTTTAGCCAACCAGTTTGATATGCAATATAAGAATAGGCTACCGAGTGACTTTTATTAAATCCATATTGTGCAAATTTATCAATTAATTCAAAAATTTGTTTTGCTTTAGCTTTTGTTAAACCATTCTTAATTGCGCCTTCAACAAACTTTTCTGCCATCTTATCCATTAAAGAGCGAATTTTCTTACCAATAGCTCTTCTCATTTCATCGGCTTCTGAAAGAGTAAATCCTGCTATAATATTAGCAATTTGCATTACTTGCTCTTGATATACTATAATTCCATGTGTTTCTTTTAATGCTTCTTCAAGTAGAGGATGGACATAATCTACCTTTTCTTCTCCATGCGATCTTTTAATATATCGATCAATATTTTGCATTGGACCAGGTCTATATAGTGCATTCATAGCAACAAGTCCCTCAATACCCGTTGGTTTCAATTTCTTGAGGAAATCTCGCATTCCTGCAGATTCAAACTGAAAGATTCCAACAGTTAATCCTTTTGCAAAGAGATCATATACCTTAGCATCATCCATCGGTATCACATTGATATCAATATCTTTATCAAATCTTTCTTTAATTAACTCTAATGCCTTGTCGATAACTGTAAGATTTCTTAGGCCTAAAAAGTCCATTTTCAAAAGACCTACCGATTCTAATTCTTTCATATCATATTGTGAAGTAACGTCTCCCTGTGAAGACTTATATAAAGGCACAAAATCAGTTAAATCACCTGGCGCAACTACTACTCCAGCAGCATGGATTGATGCATGTCTTGTCATTCCTTCTAGAATCTTAGCATTATCCAATAAATCTTTGTGTGATGTTTGAGAAGCGGTTCGCAACTCTGAACTTTGCTTTAATGCTTTGTCTAGCGTAATATTTGGACCTTCAGGAATCATTTTTGCAATTCCGTCCACTTCAGAATAAGGATAGCTCATAACACGTCCTACATCTCTAATAACTCCACGTGCTTGCATTTTACCAAACGTAATAATTTGTGTTACAGAGTCGTCTCCATATATGCTTTTAATATAATCAATTACTTGACCTCTACGCTCAACACAGAAGTCTATATCAATATCAGGCATACTAATTCTATCAGGGTTCAAGAAACGTTCAAAAATTAAGTTATGTTTTAGTGGATCAACATTAGTGATGTCTAAACAATATGAAACAAGACTTCCAGGAGCAGAACCTCTACCCGGACCCACTGGAATTCTATTTTTTTTAGCATACTGCACAAAGTCTGCTGTAATTAAGAAGTAACTTGCAAAACCCATTTTTTTAATCACTGATAGCTCATATGCTAATCTTGTATCCATTTCTTCAGTATGCTGCACAAATTTTTGCTTCATACCTTCTTTACATAATTTTTCTAAATAGCCATCTACGTCTTTTGAATCAGATCCTTCGGGAATTTTAAACCACGGAAGGTGGTATTCATCCATAGGAATTTCTAGGTCAATACTATCAGTTATTGCTCGTGTATTTTCTAGGGCTTGTGGGAATTCTTTAAACAAAGAAAACATTTCATCCTGTGATTTAAAATAAAATTCATTTCCTGGATACTTTAATCTTTTAGTATCGCTCAACTGCTTTCCTGTTCCAATACATATATGAACATCGTGAGCAACATGGTGTTCTTTTCTAGCATAGTGTGCATCATTTGTTGCAATAGTTGGCAACCCCATATCTTTGGCTAACTTTGAAGCTAGTTCAATATTGCGTATTTCTTCTGGTATTCCATGATTTTGCAATTCAATGTAATATCTTCCAGGGAAGATGCTTGAATATTCTTCTGCGACCGCCTGTCCGGTAGCATAACCACTATACAAAAGTGCTTCTGGTAAGCTTCCTTTCAAACAAGCTGACATACATATGATACCTTCATTATATTTTTTTAAAATTTCTAAATCTACTCTAGGTTTATAGTAAAATCCTTCAAGATATCCATGAGTTACAATTTTCATGAGATTTTTGTAGCCTTTCAAATTCTGAGCAATGAGTACTAAGTGATTATAATTGCCCATACCACCAGACTTGTCTCTGATTAGGCTACTGCCTTTTGCAACATAAACTTCGCAACCAATAATAGGTTTAATATTGTTTTTTTTAGCCTGCTTATAAAATGAAATTGCACCAAATAAATTTCCATGCTCTGTAAGTGCAACAGAGTCCATACTAAGATCATCCATTCTTTCTAATATAGAATGGACATTTTGTGCTCCATCTAATAAGCTGTGGTCTGAATGGTTATGTAAATGTATAAATTCGCTTTTCATTATTTTTTAAAAAATACCTTAATTACTCTTTTATTTCTTTCTAAATCTTTAAAAATTATACATTCAATATTGCTATTATTACTAATCATATCAATGATTTGATTGGTAATCTGAGATTTAGGGATTTCAAAATACATCGCACCATCAATTTTTAACAAGTCAGATAAATTATTAATAAAATATTTATAGAATTTTAATCCATCTTCTTCATCTGACAAAGCATTCAATGGGTCATGATTCTTCACNGTACTATCTAGCAATGGAATCTCATTGATATCAAGATAGGGTGGGTTACTTACAATAATATCAAACTTTTTAGGCTTCATATTAAAAATATCCTGCTTGACGATAT
>AQSA01000010.1 GCA_000402815.1 Candidatus Neomarinimicrobium atlanticum
AGAGGTTAGAAGAGTTATTTATTCCAGGAGATTCAGAATCATTGAGGATTGCAAAAAGTTCTCCAGCGTTGAATCTTTTGAAACAATTAAGAGATGAGGCACATCGCTTTGCTATTACTTTTCAGAGGAGCAAAAGAAAGAAGAGAATGTTTAAATAATAACATTGAATCATACCTAGTTTTTTATATATATTTTTGAATGGATAAAAAAATACTTTTATTTTTTAGTGTAATATTTATTTGGACCTGCTCCTCAAGTCCAACCAAAAGCGAACCAGCACCACAAGCTCCCACGGTAAATAATTTAACCATTACCACCAATGAGGATACTCCAGCTATTTTTACCATGACAGGCACAGATCCAGAAGGTGCAGCCTTAACCTTTAGTGTCAGCACCCAGCCTCAGAATGGAACGGTTACCGCAAGTGGGGCAGCAGGAACCTACACCCCCAATGAAAATTTTAATGGCACAGACACCTTTGCTTATATAGCCAGTGATGGAGGCCTATCTAGTGCTGTAGGCTTAGTGACAGTCACCGTAACTGCAGTAGATGATGATCCCAATACCATGAATGTATCAGTTATTATTGACGAAGATACTTCAGTCATTTTAACCCTTAAAGCAGGAGAAGTTGATGGTGATAATATTGCATTTAATATTCAAAATGATCCTACGAATGGATCAGTAACAATATCAGGGGAAAAAGCAACCTACACACCAAACGAAAACTATTACGGGAGTGACTCGTTCACCTTCGAAGCAGTTGATATCTCTGCAAAAAAGATTTTAAATACAGCTACTGCAACGATTACTATTAATCCTATTAATGATGCACCTGTTGTAGATCATACATCTGCTCAGGGATGGAATAATGCAAACTTAACTCTTACATTAGCAGCTTCTGATGTTGAAGGTGATAATGTTAGTTTTGAAATCGTAGACAACCCTACCAACATATCTGCCTCTATCGATGGAAGTACGTTAACCATCAATAAGTCAAGCAGCTTTTGGGGCGCAGATAGCTTAACCTATTATGCCTATGACGGAACTGAATATGGGAATACTGCCAAAGTAGATATCAACTTTAAACGTTATATTAATTATAATCGCTCGGCTTACGAACTTAGAAACAGCGATCTATGGATAGATCAACAATATTTTTGGAATAACTTTAGTCATGGTGCTGAATGGGCTGGAGAAGCAGACTATGACGGAGATGGTGATATTGATGTAATGCTTTCATTTAATGATGAAACTGAGACTCGAAAACCAAGTTTTCTATATTTAAATAACGGTGATGACACATTTACTGATGCCAGTTATTTAATTCAAAATAATACAGGAACTTTATTTACTAGGAAAGATATTGTTGGTGATTTCAATGGTGATAATATCCCAGATACATTCTATTTTGATACTGGAGCTCATGCTGGCCAGCAAGCACATCAAGCTGGAATTTTTAGCAATAGTGATGGTACGTTTAATTTTAAAATTTTTGATGACTATGAAGCAGTATACGCCCATGGCGGAACATCTGCTGACATTGATAATGATGGAGATATCGATATATATGTATGTTCCTCTCAGGATGGAGAAATGAATGGTTATTTTATGATTAATGATGGATTAGGTAACTTTACCTATGATACAAGTCGATTAGTCCGAATGGATGCAACTTTTTGGGAAGCTTCATTATTTGATATTAACAAAGATAACTGGCCAGACTTAATTTTAGATGGGACAAATTGGAATACTAATGAGGCATTAAATTTAGTTCTTTTTAATAATAATGGAACATTTGATATTTCTAACAGCATAACATTTCCAAAGATAGATAATGATTTTAATCCAGGATCACCAACTCAAGTAGTTGATCATGGTTTTTACGATTTAGATGGCGATGGTAATATTGAAATTATTGCTTCTTATACTTGGTCATATGATGAGGGTGGAGTGAGAATTTTTTCTCATAATGGAGATTATGACTATTTTGATAATACTGATAATATGATTGATATTCCTCATATTGATATACCAGGAGAAGCGGACTTAATGTTTAGAATTAGAATACAAGATATTGATAATGATGGAAATCTTGAGTTAGTAAATGACAAAAAAAATCTAGCCAATGATTGGGGACAAATTTGGGAGTGGAATGGTACAAAATTTATCAAGGTTCCTTAGTATGGTAAGATATTTAAGCATATTAATTTTCCTATTTATTTTATCATGTAGTAGTGATGGTGGTAGCTCGTCTCCAACTGCACCATCTATAACTTATCCACCAGTAGCATCTAGTGTTATTTTATCAACAAGCGAAGATCAGGCTGTAATATTTCCTTTTCAAGCAACCGATCCTTCTGGTTTACCATTGACATTTTTAATAGATACACAGCCTTCAAATGGTAGTGTAGTAATATCAGGAAGCAGTGGAACTTATACACCCAATACTGATTTTAATGGAAAAGATTTATTTTATTATAAGGCTACCTCTACAAATGGTACAAGTCTAAAGGCAAAAGTAGAAATATCTGTTCTTGCTTTAGATGACGATCCATCTTCTGGAAACGTATCTGTAACCATCGATGAAGATACCAGCATTGATATTACCTTACCTTTAATAGAGGTTGATGGCGATAATGTACAATTTACAATTGTAAGTCAACCTGCTAATGGTACTGTTTCATTGAGCGGTAATACAGCAACGTATTCACCAAATCCTAATTTTTATGGAGGCGACTCTTTTCAATTTGATGTCAACGATCTTAATCGCTCCATCGATGCTTCTACAGCATCTATAACAATTAATCCTGTGAATGATAAACCTATTGTGAGTGATATTAACGGATTAACAATTAACGATGGAAAACCTATTGAAATTTCACTAAGCGGCGAAGATATTGAAGGTGATAATTTATCATATTCAATAAATGATAGTCCATCAAGCGGATCTGTTTCAATTGATGGGTCGGTAGCAACATTTATTCCGTCAGAGTATAATGCTAGCGTTAGTTTTACTTATAAAGCATACGATGGAACAGATTATAGCGATATTGGAACAGTGAATATTGATATTGGATATAAAAATATTTCTTTCGGAGATAATAATACAGATATTGGACGATCAATTGTTCAAGCAAGTGATGGAGGATTTCTTATTGCTGGATACAATATAATTAATCAAGACGATGGAAGTGTTGCATTAGTAAAGACTGATGCCAATGGAGTATTAGAATGGATTAAAAATTTAGATAATCTACGAAATGAAGGAGCCTATTCAGTTATTGAGCATTCTTCTGGAGGTTATGTGACAGCTGGTTGGTCAACTATTAATAGTCGTAGTGATTTTTATATTGTAAAAACGGATGTACAAGGAAATATAGAATGGGAAAAACGAATAGGTAACCAGAATAAAGATGAGTCTGATATTGCATATTCTTTAATAGAGCTTTCTTCTGGCGATATAATGGTAACAGGTATGACTCGATCAAATGGTAGCGGATCCATGCTTGTCAAAATTGCACAAAATGGCGACATTTTACCTTTTAGTGACGGTAATGATTGGCATTATTATGGCAGTGAAAAAGATGAATTTGCTTTTGATATTGTAGAAGCAAGTAATGGTGATATTTTTACCGTTGGATTTCAAACTTCTGCTTATCAATCAGATGATCGCTTATGGGCAACAAAATTTGTTGGCGTTGTAAACGACAATACTATTGATAGTGAGGTCTCAGAAATTATTAATTATTCTATAAATGATGATAGAGCTTTTGCTTTATGTGAATCACTTTCTAATAATGGAATTGTTATGGTAGGATATGCTAATAATCAAAATATGCTTGTAATTCATTTAGACAACAGTCTTCAAACTGTTAATTCTTTGGATTTAGGTGTAGGTATTTTGTATGATATTCAACAAACAACTGATCAAGAGTATATAGTAGTTGGAAAACATGTCAGCAGCAATGGGATTGATAATGTTTATATTGCTAAGCTATCATCAAATCTTAATATAGTTTGGGAAAAATCTTTTGGAGCATAAGGAGTGTTTAAATTTTTTGGATTAATAGTAATGTTGGAATGGTCAAAACTAACTTTTCCCCCCATCTCTTCAATTAAATTGCCCATTGTTATAGAGTCAGACAACTTTGGTACATTACTAATAGTTAAAGGCTTATCATTAAGTATTGATGCTGCCATTAAAGGTAATACAGCATTTTTGGCACCACTAACAGTTATATCTCCAAAAAGCTGATTTTTTCCCTCTATTTCAAAATAGTCCATAACTATTTATCTATTACGCAAAAAGCCAAAGCGTAGTTCCCGTCATGTGATATCGAGATATTAATATCTTGACAAGACTGACTTAAAACATAAGGCTTTCCACTTTTACTGTTTAAAATTTGTATGGATTTAAAAGATTGTCTAGTTGCAGAATCGTAAGAGGATAATGCTTTTTTTATTGCTTCTTTGGCTGCAAATCTTCCAGAAAAATATTGTGATTTATCTCCTTTATTTTCTGACTCAGCAATTTCTTGCTCAGAAAATATTTTATTCATAAATCTTAATCCCCTATCAGAGCTTAAAATAGATTGAATACGATCAATTGCTACAATATCAACACCTAGATTAAGCATTATTAACCTCATCTATAATATCAATAACTTCAGAAATATCTTCAATGTCCCAATTTGCACCAGAGTCCTTTACTCCAAAAGCATCTCCGTATTTTGCAAAAATAGTTTTTATGCCCATACTATTTGCTCCAACCATATCTCTTTCAGGCCAATCTCCTACCATCAATACTTCATCTTTCGATAAATTCAATCTTTCAAGTGCTAACTTAAATGGTTTTGGAGAAGGTTTTCTTTCTCGTGAATCATCGAATGTAACTACTGTATCAAAAGAATGATGGAGATTAAGATAATAAATTCTCATCCAAGCCTCTCTACTGGGAGCATCTGAAACGATAGCTAGCTTAATACCATTTTTTAATAAGTGATTTAATGTTTTTTGAACGTTTGGATATGCCTTCAAATTAGCTTCTTTTGCTCTTCTGTAAGCTACAATTCCTGCTGCTAAATATTTATTGTCAACATAGCCAATTTTATTTTTTAAGAATTTATCGAAAACTACCTGATTTTCCCATCCATCAGCTTCATATATTTTCATTATTTCCTTATAGGACGTATCTATATCAAGATCTAAGCCAGCTTCTCTCATGGATGAGATAGCGCTCATCACAGCTTCTTTTTTCATTTTTACAAAGTCTAGAAGAGTGTTATCTAGGTCAAAAATAACTGCCTTAATCATCCCTCATACTTCTCAGGATTTCTAACACGATCAATTTCGTATTCCGCCATCTTTCTCCACTCTCTGTCATTTCTAGCTTTTTCAAAATGATTAATAGACGTATTTTTATTTCCTTTTCCACCGCAATATTCAGCAATACCTAACTCAAACCAACCGCCACCAAAGTTCTTTTTAAGATCAATTGCTTCTAATGCTGCTTCTTTAGCAGCTTCGCAGTCATTTAATTTATTATGTGCCTCAGCTAAGTGAAACCAAGATAAAAACTCTTTAGGCTGTAACTCCACAGCCTTATTTAAAGACTCTGCTGATCTATTATAGTCTTCTAATTTAGCATATGTAATACCCATAGCATGATATGCTGCTCCATAGCTAGGTTTAATATCAATTGCTGTTTTAAAGCTTAAAATTGCATCTTCATATTTTTCTAAATCAATAAAGATTTCACCTAAACTTTTGTGAGCTTTATAATATTTCTTATTAAGCCTAACAGTCTCGGCAAAAGATTCTTTTGCATTCTCTATATCTCCATTTTCTTTGTATGCTAAACCTAGATTATACCACCCCTTATCAAATGTTTTTTTAATACCTAAAGCACTTTGATAGTTTTGAATAGCTAAAGATAAATTACCCATCTTTTTTTGCAAAACTCCCATTTGAAAGTACGCTTGATACAACCTACTATTGATTCCTAACACTTGTTCATATTTTGATAAAGCAGACTCAAGATTTCCATTTTTATAATCTCTGTTTGCGCTGTTGTATAGCTTTTTGGCTACATTAGATATTGATATTTTTGACTTTTTATAATTTGGGTCTATTGATAGTGATTGTTTATAATATTTTACAGCTGACGTAAAATCTTTCTTTCCTTCATAAGCTTTGGCTGTTCCATAGTATGCCTCAACTGAATTAGGAACATTAGCTATAACATCAGAAAATCCAGATATGGCGTCATCAAATCTGCCATCTTGAACGGATCTATTTGCATTAATCATTTTATTTCTTAAACCATTTAAACGATCAAACTCCTTTCTGAAAGAGTCATTTGTTTTGTCTAAATCAATAGCTGCTTTAACTTTTTCTCCAGCTAACTCCAAATTACCCGAAGATAGAGCTTTCTGAGATTCTTCATATAAAGCTGAAGCTGATGTTTGAGCAAATAAAGTTGTTGAAAATAATAAGATAAAAATAATGTTTTTCATTGTTCCGCCTTTAAAGTATTCATTTTTTTTAATTATCACGTAATCTATAAATCTTTTAAAAAAATACTAAATGTTATTTTTGTGCCGAAGGCGGGACTTGAACCCACACAGAGTTTCCTCCACTAACCCCTCAAGCTAGCGTGTCTACCAATTCCACCACTTCGGCTATCTTAATTTGTGGCTTCTTCTGGAAGAAGATCATCTGAAGGTAAAGTATACTCATTTGGAACAGCCAGTTCTACTTCTCTTGATTCTGCATCTTTTTGAATAATAGATTCAGCAGATGATGAAGATTCTCCGCTTAGAAAACCAATTACCAAAGCTAGACCAATAAATGTTATTCCAAGCCATGTAGTTAATTTTGTAATGAAATCATTTGCACCTGAAGATCCTAACATGGAATTAGCAACACCACCCATCATAGAATTTAAGCCTCCTTGGCCAGATTGCATTAATATGACTCCAATGAGCAATAAACTTACCAATGTATGCACTACTATTAAAAATTCAATCATAACACCTCTTATAATTTTAACTGTTTAACTATATCTTTAAACTTTTCAAAGTTAGCGCTAGCGCTTCCAATGAGAAAACCATCAATTAATTCTATGCCAATAAGGTCATTCAAATTATTAGCATCAACCGATCCACCATAAAATAACTTAATATTATCTAAATCTGTATCTGAATATAAACTTTTTAATCTATTTTTTACATAAGAAAGCATTTGATGAATATATTCATTTGAAGGAACATCTCCTGATCCAATTGCCCATACTGGCTCATATGCAATAGTTAGGTTTCGATCATTTAAATCTTTTGGAAGTATAGATAACTGACTTTCAATAATGCTCTCAGTAATGTTATCATTTTTTTCTTCTAATGTTTCACCTATACATAGAATAGGATTAGCTTTACTGGATAAGACAGCACCTAATTTCTCTGCAATAATTTCATTATTTTCTTTGTATATGACTCTTCTTTCAGAATGGCCAACGATACATGAATGTATATCGATAGAGCTAATAGATGTTGATCCAGTATAAGCACCTTTATTATGGATGTCACAGTCCTGCATACCAATTTTTAAATCTATATTTAGACGATCTTTTACTGAACGTATACATGTATGTGATGGAAAAATTATGATATCTTTATTGGAAAATAATTCTTTTTCAGCATTAAGCTTCTCAATAAAATCTATTGAACTTACTTCATCTAAATACATTTTCCAGTTTGCTGCTATTGTTATTTTTTTCATTATTTTTTTAGCATTTCCATAGCTGGAAGTTTATTTCCAGATAACAATTCTAAGCAAGATCCTCCACCGGTAGATGCATGAGTAAACTCCTCAATTATACCTTTTTTATAATTCCTAATAGCTGCAATTGTATCGCCTCCACCAACAATAGAATTACAGTCGCTATCTACGATACTATCAATTATCTTATTTGTTCCTGTAGCAAAATCTTTATTTTCTGCCACGCCAACAGTACCGTTCCAAAACACTGTTTTTGATTTTTTTATAATATCAGTAAATAAATTAATACTCAGCTCTCCTATATCTTCACAAATCATCGCTTTTTTAATATTATCAATAGTTGCATAATGTAATTTACCACTTCCGAATGTATTTAACTCACCATTAAAATCGATAGGAAGAATGATATTAGTTTTACTTTTAGAGGCCATTAACATAAGTTTTTTTGCTGTTTCTACTTCATCTTTTTGAACTAAAGATTTTCCCATATCATACTTGTTTGCACTTAAAAACGTATTTGCCATTGCACCGCCAATGAGAATATTGTCAGCGATATCAAAAAAATGCTTAATCACATTAATTTTAGTATCAATTTTTGCCCCTCCAATAATTAAGGAGATTGGACCTTCTGAATCAGAAATATTTTCGGAAAGGAATTCCATTTCTTTTTCTGTCAATAATCCCATTCCCTTTGTTGTAAAATATTTAGTAATACCTGCATTTGATGCATGCTCACGATGAGCAGTACCAAATGCATCATTCAAATAAATTGAACCATGTTGGGCTAATTTAGAAGCAAATAACGTATCATTACTTACTTCTTCGTCATAAAAACGTAAATTTTCTAATAAATGAATCTCTCCACTTTTTAAATTTCTGGATACATCTATTGCATCCTCAGATATGCAATCATGTGAAAATTTTATAGGCATTTCTAGTAATTGAGCTAGCCTTTCTCCTGCGGGCATTAAAGAAAGATTATTATCAACCTCCCCTTTAGGCCTTCCTCGATGAGACATCAAAACAATCTTAGCGCCTTCATCAAGACAATACTGAATTGTTGGCAATGATTTAAGTATCCTATAGTCATCAGAAACTATGTCATTTTCTACAGGAACATTGAAGTCAACTCTTATAAGAACACACTGACTGGTATTATTATTAGATTGAAAATCTATTGATGTAATTTTACGTAACATAACTGCCTAGATAATACTAAAAAATCTAGACAATACCTTGGTCAATCATCGAATCTGCAACTCTTACAAATCCTCCGATATTTGATCCATCAACATAATTAATGAAGCCGCCTTTTTCAGATCCGTACTGAACACATGTAGTATGAATACGTTCCATAATTTCTTTTAATAGATTATCCACCTTTTCCCTGGTAAGTGGTATTCTTGTACTATTCTGACTCATTTCTATACCAGAAATAGCAACACCGCCAGCGTTGGCAGCTTTACCAGGACCATATAAGATTTTTTTATCAACAAAATGGTGTACAGCATTTGTTGTTGATGGCATATTTGCTCCTTCAGCAACTACAAAACATCCATTTTGTAATAATTCTTTTGCATCTCCAAAATTTAATTCATTTTGAGTTGCACATGGCAATGCGACATCACATTTTATTGTCCATGGACGTTTACCTTCAAAATATTTTACATTATATTTTTTGGCATATTCTGAAATTCTAGCGGATCTTTCACCTTTTAGCTCTTTCACATATTCTAGCTTTTCTTGAGTGATACCATCAGGATCATAAACAAAACCACCAGAATCAGACAAAGTTACTGGCTTTGCACCCAATTCAATTAACTTTTCACAAGCAAACTGTGCAACATTTCCAGAACCTGAAACTGTGACTGTTTTTCCTTGTAATGAATCATCTCTAGTTTTGAGCATCTCAGCAACAAAATAAACCAGTCCATAACCTGTTGCTTCAGGACGAATTAAACTTCCACCCCAGTTAACTCCTTTTCCAGTTAGCACACCAGTGAATGCGTTTCTTATTTTTTTATATTGACCGAACATATAACCAATTTCTCTTCCTCCAACGCCAATATCTCCAGCAGGAATATCAGTACGTCTTCCTATATGCCTGTAAAGCTCATTCATAAAAGCATAGCAGAAATTCATAATTTCTTTATCAGACTTTCCTTTTGGATCAAAGTTCGACCCTCCTTTACCCCCACCAAGATTTAGTCCGGTAAGACTATTTTTAAATACTTGTTCAAAGGCAAGGAATTTCAAAATTCCCAGGTTCACACTCGGATGAAATCTTAATCCGCCTTTATACGGACCAATTGCAGAATTAAATTGGATTCTATATCCTAAATTTACGTGAACATTATTTTTATCGTCCATCCATGGAACTCTAAACATGATTATTCTATCTGGAGTAACAATTCTATCAAGGATATTAAATTTACCATATTCTTCTTTAGAGCTTACAGTATCCCATATAGAATGAATTACTTCTTCTACTGCTTGGTGAAATTCTTTTTGATCGCTATAACTATCTACTACTGAATTTAAAAATTCTTTTTTTGTTTTATACTTCATGAGCTAGTAATCCTCTATGTTATATTTGTCAATGTGCAAAATTACGAAATAAGATAAAAAATGAAACCTTTTTCTTGTAAAAATAATTTAGACTTTTAGATTGAAGTAATATAACTTTAGGCCTTTAATGGCGGAGTAGCTCAGTTGGTTAGAGCAGCGGAATCATAATCCGAAGGTCGGGAGTTCAAATCTCTCCTCCGCTACAAATTAAAATCTCACACTTTTTTACATACTTAATCTCATCTTCTGATAAAATTGATTCAAAATATTCATTTGCATGTTTTTTATTATACATTCTATCATGCTGAACACCCTTTTTAGGAGATTTATGCTTTTTTGATGAACCTGAAACACTCATCGCTATCTTGTTTATATCTTTTTTTGAATATTCTATATTTAGCCAATTAAATAATGATGAAATTGAATTTTTAGGATTAACAGATAAATCATGTTGATTGAAAAAATAAATATTTTCCTTATTTACTATCCTATCTTTAAAGATCGTATAAAGATAAAAAAATTGAACTGCTCCAACTACAAAAGGCGAGATGTTACTATCGTCAAACTTCTTAGAATTATTAGTATCTAAACCTATATTATTAAAATCTTTAAGCAGCCTAGTATATTCATGAAAAGCCCATGACATTCTCTTAAAACTTCCTACTAGAGGAAGTAGCGGTCTTTCACACATTATAATTCTATAATTATTAGATAAATATTCAGATGCAAAAAGTAAAAATGGATCTTTTATCAATAAACCGGTATTTCTATCGAAATATTTTGCTTTATTAAATGATATGGATGACTGATTTCCAAAAGTATATTTTATAAGTTTTTTAAAAACAGAATCATTTTTATTTTTTCCTAATTTAAAACTTCCCTTGAGATTTAATAAATTATCTAAAATTCTATCAAAATCATTCTCCATAATATTAGATCCCGGAATAAGGTAATTAATATCTATAGTATTTAGACCTTGAGAGCTATTAAACGGCTCATAAACAACGCTATATCGAGATTTATTAGATATAAGCTTACCAACTATAGTTGTAGCTGTTCTTGGCATGCCAGAAACTATTATTGGATTCTTAGAATATTTGTTATTTTTAAACATGAATATGATTCAATCTAATGCAAAAGAAAAAAAATACCAAAAATCAATTGAATTGATTGATACTTTAGATTTGAAGGATAAAATTGATAATATAATCAAATGCCTTTATGAAGAATTTGAAGATTGGATTTTTTGTGGATTTTATATTCAAAAAGACAATCATTTAGAAATTTCAAACTACCTATCAGATAAAATACCTTGTAGTCCAATTCAAATGAATGGTGTATGTGGACAATCTATAATGGATAATAATACTTTAATTGTTGCAGACGTAAGTAAATTTAAAAACCATATCATATGCGACGAAAATAGTAAGTCTGAAATTGCAATACCCTTTATTAAAGATAATAAGAAGTATGTACTTGATATTGACTCAAAAAATCTGGGCGGATTTGATCAGATAGATGAAAAATATCTAAAAGAAATAATAGAAAAAATTTAAGCGTCTTCTTTTTGTACTTCTTCAGACTCTACTGGAGCTACTTCATCGACTTTAAACTGAGCCTTATCAACAAACTCAATCAAAGAAATTTTGGCTGCATCATTTGTTCTTGTACCAAGCTTAATAATACGAGTATATCCGCCAGGTCTATCTGTATAAACTGGAGCAATAACGTCAAATAAAGTTTTTACAGCATCTGAGTTGTGAATTTTTTTCATCACTTCTCTTCTGTTGTGAACACTTTTTTCTTTTGCCTTGGTAATCATTGGTTCGATAAACTTTCTTAACTCTAAAGCTTTTTGATGTGTAGTTTTAATACGCTTGTGTTCAATTAATGAACTTGCCATATTAGACATCATTGCTTTTCTATGAGCAGTAGACTTACCGAACTTTCTAGCTGATATTCTTTTTCTCATTTACACTTCATCCTCTACATAAGGACTAGTATCCATTCCGAACTTTAGACCCATAGTTTCAAGTTTCTCGATTAATTCATTGAGTGATTTACGACCAAAGTTTTTATACTCAAGCATTTCCGCCTCATCTTTATCAACCAATTCACCAATTAAAGTAATTCCAGCTGCTTCTAAACAGTTGTGACTCCTTACTGACAATTCCATTTCATCAATTGAAGATCCAAGAAGTTTACGAATTTGTAGGATTTCTTCACTAACAGGTTTATCAATTTCTAATACAGAGGGATTGCTAATAGAGTTTATAATATTATAATGCTCTGAAAGAACAGAAGAGCAATAACTGACTGCATCGATAGGACTAATAGATCCATCTGTTTTAACATCAAGAGATAGCATTTCTAAATCTTCTTTCGCTCCCGGTAATGGGGAAACATTAAATGCTACCTGAGTAACCGGATTAAAAATACTATCGATTGGAATCATGCCAACAGGAGAATTATTTAACTTATTTTCTTCGCTAGACTTGTAACCTTTACCAATTCCTAATCTTAGTTCTAATTCAAGAGTAGTTCCTTTTGCAATATCTGTAATATAGTGATCAGGATTCAAAATAGTAAAATCATCACTTACAGCTTGAATATCAGCTGCTGTAAATGTTTTTGCGCCCTTAATTTTTACAAAAATAGGTTCAACTGAACTTTCAAATAAATGAAATCTTACACCCTTCAAGTTCATAATTACGTCTGCAATATCTTCTTTTATGCCGTCAAGAGTAGAAAATTCGTGTAATGCTCCTTCAATCTTAACATTTGTAATGGCTGCTCCAGGCACTGCAGTTAATAATGCTCTTCTAAGAGAATTACCAACAGTGATACCATACCCTCTTTCAAGTGGTTTAATAAGAAAATTACTAGAATTTTCGTCAGCTATTTTATGTGAAATCTTAAATTGTAAATCATTGCTCATGTTTCTTCCTTTATCTTGAATAGTATTCAACAACTAATTGTTCGTTCATAGTTAAGTCAATTTCATCTCTCTCTGGATAGTTAACAAATGTTCCTTCCATTTTAGCTTTATCGACAGAAAGCCAAGAAACGTTTAAATCACCCTTAACCATTTTAATAGAATTTAATATAATATCTAATTTTTTACTTTTTGCTCTAACCTGAACAATATCTCCAGGTTTTAGTCTATAAGAGGCTATATTAACTTTAGCGCCATTCACCATGAAGTGTGCATGACTAACAAGCTGTCTAGCTGCTGATCTTGTAGGACCAAACCCAAGCTTATATACCACATTATCTAATCTTGATTCAAGAAGTACAAGTAGATTAAATCCAGTTTCACCTTTCATTTGTGAAGCCTTCTTAAAATAATTTCTAAACTGTTTTTCTAAAGTACCATAAGTAAACTTAATTTTTTGCTTTTCTTGTAACTGAAGTGCATACGTTGAAGGGCGTTTTCCCATCTTGCCATGCTGGCCAGGTCTATGTCCTTTTTTTGACAATAATCTATCAAATTTAGGGTTACCAAAAATATTAACTCCAAGCTTTCTAACTAACTTACCTTTAGGTGTATTTAATTTTGCCATACTTTTAAACTCTTCTTTGTTTTTTAGGTCGACAACCATTATGAGGCAATGGTGTCACATCTGAAATTGACGTTACTTGTAAACCGGCACCTGATAATGCTCTGATAGCTGATTCTCTACCTGCTCCAGGACCTTTAACTCTTACTGCTACACTAGCTAATCCCATACTTACTACTTCACTAGCTACCTTTTCTGAGGCTATTGTCGCAGCATATGCTGTATTCTTTCTAGAGCCCTTAAATCCTGCTTTACCTGCAGTAGCCCATGCAATGACATTTCCATTTTCATCGGTTACAGTGATATTCGTATTATTGAATGTCGCTTTGATGTGCACAATGCCATTTGGATTTATCTTTTTCTTGTTCTTTTTTGATCTAGTTTGTGTTGCCATGTGTTATACTGCCTTCTTACCAAGTGATATTGTTTGTTTTTTTCCACTTCTTTTTGTTCTAGAGTTTGTTTTTGTTCTTTGACCTCTTACTGGAAGAGACTTTCTATGTCTTACACCTCTATAACTACCAATATCTTGTAATCTTTTAACGTTTTTTAAATTTTCACTTCTTAATTCACCTTCAATTAATAATTTTAAATCTACAATAACTTTTCTGATTGTATCTTCATCTTTAGAGCTCAAATCCGTAACTCTTACTTCCGGATCGACTTTTGCCAATTCACATACCTTCATTGCAGTGTTAAGCCCAATACCATGAACATAACGCAATGAATATGCAAGTTTCTTATCTTTTGGTATATCAACACCTGCTATTCTAGCCATTATCCTTGCCTCTGTTTAAATCTAGGGTTTTTCTTATTAATAACGTAAATACGTCCTTTTCTACGTACGATAACGCAATCACGTGTTCTTTTCTTTACTGATGCTCTTACTTTCATAATTATTGCCTAAAGGTAATTCTTCCTCTGTTTAAATCATAGGGAGATAGTTGTAAATCAACTTTATCTCCTGGAAGCATTTTAATAAAATGCATACGCATTTTTCCGCTTACATGAGCAAGTACTTCATGTTCTTTACCACCTAAATTGATCATAACTCTAAATCGGGCTCCTGGTAAAGCTTCCTTAATTACTCCCTCTACTTCTATTGATTCTTGTTTTGCCATTATGTTAAAATTCTGGGTTGCAACTTAGTAATAAGAATTGAATGTTCAAAGTGTGCACTTGGTTGCCCATCTTGCGTCCTAATTGTCCATCCATCTGAGTCTGTTTTAATAAATCTTGATCCTAAATTAACCATTGGTTCAATTGCTAAGCACATACCTTCTTTAAGCTCAACGTTATGATCTGCGCTCATAGGGGTAGAAAAATTTGGAATTTGAGGCTCAAGATGTAACTTTGTACCAATACCATGCCCCACTAATTCTCTTACTACTGAATAGCCTTTTGATTCAACATGCTTTTGTATCGCATCGCTAATATCAAAAACTGTATTCCCTACTACAGCTTTACTAATTCCTATATCAAGTGCCTCTTTTGTAATATCTAAAAGTAATTGTTTTTCATCTGAAATTTTTCCAACTGCTAAGGTTCTTGCTGAATCGCTGTAATACTCATTTTTTAATACACCACAGTCTATACCAACAATTTGGCCCTCTTCAAGCAGAATATCTTTTGGTATACCGTGAACTACTTCATCATCAATTGATACTGTTAGTGTAGAAGGGAAATTATTATAACCCTTAAATGCAGGTTTAGCTTCTCTAGATAAAATATATTCTTCTGCTAATTTATCTAACTCCATTACGGACTGACCTGGCTTAATATGACTTTCAATCATGTCAAGTGTATCAGATAAAATCTGACAACTTTCAGTCATTTGAGATACTTGATTAGTGTTATTTATATCAACCACTATCTTCTACCTCTAACTTTACCTTTTGATAAAAAACCATCATAATGTCTTGATAATAAATGAGTTTCTACTTGATTTAAAGTGTCTAAACCAACTCCAACAATAATTAATAAACTAGTTCCACCAAAGAAAGATGCATAAGCATAATCTAAGCCTGCAAATTGTTGTAAGAAATATGGCATCAAGGCAATAAAACCTAGAAAGCATGCACCGGGCAATGTCACTTTTGTAAGAATATTTTCAATAAATTCAGCTGTCTTCTTACCTGGTTTTACTCCAGGAATAAATCCTCCTTGCTGCTTCAATGTTGAAGCTACTTGGTTTGGGTCAAATTGTAGCGCTGTATAAAAATAAGTAAAAAACACAATTAGTAGAGCAAATAAAAAGTTTGAAAACCAATGATCCATTGCAAACCAAGACATAAAATTTGACTGAGTTGCATCTTGACCCATAAATGTAGCAATCGTACCAGGAATTAATAATATCGATTGTGCAAAAATAATAGGTATAACTCCTGCAGTATTAATTTTTAAAGGAAGATAAGTAGATTGTCCTCCATAAACTTTTCTTCCAACAATTCTTCTAGCATACTGTACAGGTACTTTTCTCAAACCTTGCTGAATTAATATGATTAACATAACTAAGAAAAAGAATAGTATAGCAAGTGAGAGCTCTGAAAGAATGCCTCTTACACCTTGTTGAAAATATGAAATTTCTGATAAAACAACATTTGGAAATGCTGCTAAAATACCGACCATAATAACAAGAGATATACCATTACCTATACCATGCTCTGTGATTTTTTCGCCAAGCCATAACAATAACATTGTACCGGTTGTGATAGATACTACTGCGGTAAATCTGAATGCAAAACCTGGATTCAACACTATACCATAGCTTTCCAGTAGAAAAGCAATACCAATAGATTGAACAAGTGCCAGTATAACTGTCCCATATCTAATAATTTGATTGATCTTAGCTCTTCCACTTTCTCCTTCTTGAGCTAAGCGCTGAAAATAAGGAAGAGTAGTTTGAAGTATTTGAACAACAATTGAAACAGAAATATATGGCATAATTCCTAAGCCGAATACAGCAGCTTGACCAAAAGCTCCTCCTGTAAACATGTTGAATAAACCAAAAAAAGTATCATTTAAAGATTCCATTGTTTGACGCAGAGCTTCAGGATTAATACCAGGTATAGGCACTTGAGCTCCAAGTCGAACAATAATCAGAATACCTAGAGTAAATAAGATCTTTCTTCTTAATTCGGGAATAGCAAATATATTTCTTACTTTCTCAATCACTGAACGGTAACCTTTCCACCAGCTTCTTCAATCTTCTTAACTGCAGATGCACTAAATGCTGATGCAGTAATATTATAAGCTTTATTAATATCTCCGTTTCCAAGAACTTTAACAGCTACAAAAGCTGAAGAAATTAATCCCTTAGCTAATAGAATCTCAGCATCGATATTTTTTGATTTAATCTTTGCAATTTGAGAAAGGTTTACAATCTCATATGATTTTGCAAAATTAAAGTTATTAAATCCTCTGGTTGGAACTCTTCTATGTAAAGGTACTTGACCTCCTTCAAACCAATATCTGTGTTTGAAACCACTTCTTTGGCCTGCTCCTTTATGACCTCTTCCGGCAGTTTTACCTAGGCCGGAACCTGGACCCCTACCAACTCTTTTAGAATTTTTTGTAGCATTAATAGGTTTTACTAATTTCATTTTACTTCCTCAACCTTAACTAAATAGTCTATTTTCTTTACCATTCCATTGATTGCATCATTTAGATCAAGAACAACTGATTTATTCATTCTTCTTAAACCTAATGCATCTAGGGTAGCTTTGGCTTTTTTTGAATAACCAATTCTACTTTTTATTTGTGTGATCTTAATTTGTTTTTTAGCCATTTTTAAATCTCGAATAGTGTTTTTGGTGTTTTTCCTCTTTTCTTAGCAACAACTCTAACATCCTGCAAACTTGATAAAGCATTCATAACAGCTTTAGCAACATTCATAGGGTTATTTGATCCTAATACTTTTGAATAGATATTATTTATTCCTACTTGCTCCATAATAAGTCTAACTGCAGAACCAGCTATAATTCCTGTTCCAAATGGAGCAGGTTTTAATAAAACTCTACTTGCACCATGTTTACCAATAATTTCATGAGGAATAGTATAATTATAAACAGGAACCTTAACTAAGTTTTGCTTAGCATCATCTTTAGCTTTAGTAATAGAAACTATTACTTCATTGGCTTTTCCTGCACCAATACCAACATGTGCCTTTCCATCTCCAATAACAACTATAGTTGAAAAACTGAATCTCTTTCCACGAGAATTAACTTTAGCAACCCTATTAATTCTTATAACTGATTCTTCTTTTAAATCAAGCTCTGAATAATTAATCATACTCATTTATTCTCCAATTTTAAAATTTTAGCCCACCTTTTCTAGAGGCTTCTGCGAAAGATTTCACTCTTCCATGATACCTGAAACCATTTCTATCAAAGTATACTTTTTTAACTTTTTTTGCTTTTGCTCTCTCTGACAATGATTTACCAACAAGAGACGCTAATTCACTTTTATTAACTTTTTCCTTAGAAAAAGCTTTTTCTTTTGAAGATGCAGCTACTAAGGTAGTTTGATTAAAGTCGTCAATAATTTGTGCTTCTATGTGCTTGGCACTTTTATAGATACATAATCTATACTCACCCTTGACTGGAAAAGGTTTTTTTGACCTTTTTCTTCTTCTTAAATATTGTTCTTTCTTTAATTTCACTTTTCTCACCTATTCGCCTCCTCCAACAGTTTTACCTTGTTTTGAACGAACATATTCATCTTTATATCTAATTCCTTTTCCTTTATAAGGTTCAGGTTTTCTTAGAGATCTTATCTTTGCAGCAACTTGTCCTACAATTTGCTTATTAATACCTTTAATCTCTAATTTGTCGCCTTTCTTACCATCAGCAATTGCTTCAATACCTTCTGGTAGATCAAAAATAATATCATGAGAAAAACCTAGCTGAAGAATCACTCGATTATTTTGAGATTTTGCATTATAACCAACACCAATAATCTCTAAATGTTTAGAAAAACCATTTGTAACACCTTCTATAGCATTAAAAACTAATTGTCTAGTAGTGCCGTGCATAGCCTTAGAAACCTTATCATCTGCATTTCTTGAAACAGACAAATTATTATCTTCAATTTTTACTGTTACTTCGTCACAAATACCAACTGACAACTCCCCTTTAGGACCTGTCACCAATAGATGTTGAGGATTACTCTCAATTTTTACGCCTTCCGGCACTGTAATTACACTATTTCCTATTCTTGACATACTACCAGACGTTGCAGAGCAACTCTCCTCCAACTTTTAATTCTCTAGCTACTTTATTACTTATAACACCTTTTGAGGATGATATAACGCTAATTCCAAGCCCATTTAATACCCTAGGAATGTCATCAGATGCTACATAAACTCTTTTTCCAGGCTTACTAATCTTTTCAATTGTTGTTATTGCTGGTGACTCATTATGATATCTAAGAAAAATTCTGATATCTTCTTTACTATCTTCCTTATTTACAAAAACAACGTTATCAATATATCCTTCTTCTTTTAGTACGATGGACATTCTTTTTTTCAAAACTGAAGAAGGTATATCAATCCATCTTTTCTTAGATGAATAACCATTCCTTATTCTTGTACAAAAATCTGCTATTGGATCTGTCATTGACATAAAATATTCTCCTTACCAACTGGCCTTAGTTACGCCAGGTAGTTCACCTTTTAATGCTAGTTCTCTAAATGTTATTCTTGATAAACCAAATTTTCTCATATATCCCTTAGGTCTTCCAGAAACAGCGCATCTATTTGTTAAGCGAATGCTGTTTGAACTTCTAGGAAGTTTTTGAAGCTTTTCTATAGCTTTCATTTTCTCGTCATCTGGAGTGTTTGGATTCTTAATCAGCCCTCTCAACTCTTTTCTGAGCATATAATATTTTTCAACTTTTTTCATTAAGTGATTTTCTCTTACAACTTTAGATTTTTTAGCCATTTTCTTCCTTATCTAAATTATTATCTGTTAAAGCTTTTTTTTCTCTAATTGGTAATCCCATAGATCTTAATAATTCATAAGATATTTCACTATTATCAGCTGATGTCGTAATAATAACATCCATCCCTGTAACAGAATCAACCTTATCATAATCAATTTCTGGGAATACAATCTGTTCTTTAATTCCAAAGCTGTAATTACCTTGTCCATCAAATGACTTGTTAGATAACCCTCTAAAATCTCTTGTTCTTGGAAGTGCTACAGCACATAATCTTTCTAAAAATTCATACATATAATCTTTACGCAAGGTTACCTTACATCCTACAGGAAATCCTTTTCTAACTTTAAAATTGGATACATCTTTTTTTGCTTTAGTAATTACTGGCTTTTGACCGGTAATTAACATCAATTCATCAAGAGCTGCTTGAAGGGCCTTTTTATTTTCTTTTGCATTTCCTAAACCGACATTTAATGTAATCTTTTCAATCTTAGGTACTTGCATAACAGTACTTAAGTTAAAAGTCTTCATTAAATGAGGTACTACTACTTCTAAATATTTTTTCTTATAATTTGTTGCCATAAACCTTAACCTAATTCCTTACCAGATCTTTTTGAAACTCTTACTTTTGATTTATCTTCCAATACTTTGAATCCAATTCTAGATGCTTTATCACTTTCAAGAGCCATTAAGTTTGAAACATGTAAAGATCTTTCTCTCTCTGTAAATCCGCCCTTAGGATTCTCTTGTGAGGGTCTTAATGTTCTTTTTGTTAGTGCAACCCCTTCAACAATAGCTCTTTGAGTTTCAGGAATTACCTTAAGAACTTTACCGGACAGGCCTTTAAAATTACCAGCCACTACTTTTACCATCATATCTTTCTTAATTTTCATTATAGAACCTCCGGTGCCATTGAAATAATTTTCATGTAACCGCCTTCTCTTAACTCTCTTGCAACAGGTCCAAATATTCTAGTACCCTTTGGCTCATTTTGAGCATTTAAAATAACTGCGGCATTATCATCAAATCTAATATAAGATCCATCTTTTCTTCTTACTTCTTTCTTCACCCTAACTACTACAGCTCGAGCAACCTCTCCTTTTTTAACCATACCACCTGGAGTAGAAGATTTAACCGATACAACAATAATATCTCCGATACTAGCATATCTTTTTTTGGATCCACCCAAAACTTTGAAACATTGAACAACTTTTGCTCCAGAGTTATCAGCTACTTTTAATCTTGTTTCAGCTTGTACCACTATTTATTCCCATTCTTAATTAATTTTGATGTACGCCATCTTTTCAATTTACTCAAAGGCCTTGTAGCTAAAAGCTCAACAACATCACCTTTTTTGAAAGTATTATTTTCATCATGCGCGTAATATTTTTTTGATCTTTTTAGATACTTTTTATATAATTTGTGCTTTACAAGCCTGTCAACGCTAACCACTACAGTTTTATCCATAGCATCAGAGATAACAGTTCCTACTAATTTTTGAGTATTTCTATCCATCAATGCTTCCCTTATCTAAGGTTTTTTCTTTTAATATAGTATTAATTCTAGCATTCTCTTTCCTAAGGTCAGATAACACTTTATAATCTTCCAATTGCTGAATTGATTTTTGAAAACGATATTTCTGCAAACTTTCCTTGTTATCAACTAAACGTGATAATAAATCTTTATCAGATAATTTTCTTAAATCGTTAACCTTCATCTAATCCTCTTTTTGCAACTAATTTTGTTTTAATAGCTAGCTTATTACCAGCAATTCTAAATGCTTCTTGTGCTACTTCTCTAGGAATACCTTCAACTTCAAATAGAATTCTACCAGGTTTAACATTAGCTACCCAATACTCCGGAGATCCTTTTCCTTTACCCATTCTTGTTTCTAATGGTTTTGCTGTAATTGGCTTATCTGGGAAAACTCTAATCCACATCCTTCCTAATTTTCTAACACGTCTAGATATTGATATTCTAGTGGCTTCAATCTGCCTAGCTGTAACCCATCCTGGTTCCATTGCTTTTAGTCCATAACTACCAAAACTCACCTCAGTACCGCCCTTAGCCATACCTTTGCGATGTCCCCTATGGACTTTTCTATACTTAATTTTTTTAGGTTCTAACATTATTTTTTACCTTGGTTAAATCCGTTACAAATCCAAACTTTAATACCAATAATACCATATGTTGTGTGAGCTTCAACTAGTGCATAATCAATATCTGCTCTTAATGTATGTAATGGAACCCTTCCATCCATAAAACGCTCAGATCTAGCAATTTCTACACCACCCAATCTTCCAGCAACGTTAATTCTAATTCCTTCTGCTCCCATTCTCATGGTAGACTGCATTGTTTTATTTAAAACTCTTCTATAAGCCATCTTTTTTACTAATTGACTTGCAATATTTTGCCCTACTAATTCGGCGTTTAACTCAGGTCTTTTTACTTCATTAATATTTAAATGAATATCATTAGTATTACATAACTTGGATACTTCTTTTTTCAACCTAGAAACCTCTTCACCACCTCTACCAATAACAATACCAGGTCTTGCTGTGTGAATCGATACTGTAACTGCTTGAGATGTTCTTTCAATATCAATTGATGCAACTGAAGCATCCTGTAGTCTCTTTTTAAGATATTTTCTTAACTTAATATCTTGAGCTAGATCAGATGCATAAGCATTTTTCTTTGGAAACCAATTTGAGCTCCATTTCTTATTAACTTCTAATCTTAAACCTTTTGGATGTGTCTTCTGTCCCATTAATTATCCTATAATTATTTTTAAGTGACTTGTTCTCTTTTTAATTCTATTTGCTCGCCCTTGAGCTCTTGCTCTAAATCTCTTTTGTGCTGGACCTTCATCTACGGTTATAGTTTTAACTTTAACCTCATTCATATCCTTATCAAAACTCTCTGTATTTCCTGCATTAGCAATAGCAGAAGATAGTGTTTTTAAAATAATCTCTGCACCTTTCTCATCCATATGACGTAAAGATGATAATGCTTTGTTCACATTTAAGCCACGAACACAATTAGCTACTTTTCTTAGCTTTTTTGGTGAGTGCTTTACATTATTTGATCTTGAAGTAATTTCCATAATTATTTATTCTTTCTATCTCCTGAATGCATTCTAAAAGTTCTGGTAGGGGAAAATTCTCCTAGTTTATGACCAACCATATTTTCTGTTATAAAAATGGGTATAAATTTATTACCATTATGAACAGCAAAAGTATGTCCTACAAAATCTGGTACAATTACAGAATTTCTAGCCCAGGTTTTAATAACACCTTTTTTTGTTGATTCATTCATCTTATCAACTTTCTTTAGTAGTTTGACATCGATATGAGGTCCTTTTCTAATAGATCTAGACATTAAGCATTTCTCCTTTTTACTATTAGAGCGTTTGATTTCTTCTTTTTCTTTCTAGTTTTAAATCCTTTTGTTGGTTGACCCCATGGAGACACGGGATGTCTTCCACCTGAGGTTTTACCTTCACCACCACCATGAGGGTGATCGACAGGATTCATTACTACGCCTCTAACTTTTGGACGTTTTCCAAGCCATCTTGAGCGACCTGCTTTACCTGAACGCACTAATTCATGTTGCTTATTACCAACAACACCAATTGTAGCTAAACATTTATCTGGAACCATTCTTACTTCACCGGATGGCATTTTTAATGTTACATAATTATTATCATGAGCCATTACCTGTACATATGTTCCTGCACTTCTAGCCATTTGGGCTCCTTTGCCAGGAATCATTTCAATATTATGTACGGACTGTCCTGAAGGTATATTTTTTAGTTGCATAGCATTACCAATTTTTAATTCAGCTTTCTCTGATGACACAATAATATCTCCAACTTTCAATCCATCTGGCTGTACAATATATCTTTTCTCACCATCTACATAGTGAATCAAGGCAATAAATGCGCTTCTATTTGGATCATACTCAATAGTTGCTACCTTACCCTCGATATTAAATTTATTTCTCTTAAAATCTATTAATCTATAACTACGCTTGTGTCCACCACCTCTTCTACGAGAAGTAATACGACCTCTATTATTTCTACCACCAGTCTTATTTAGCTTTCTAACCAATGATTTTTCAGGTTTACTAGCTGTAATCTCAGAAAAATCTGGCTTAGAAGTAAATCTTGATGCTGGTGTAACTGGTTTTAATTGTCTTATTGCCATAATATATTTATACGCTAAATAGATCTATATTGTAACCTTCTACAAGTGTTACAATAGCTCTCTTTTTTAGTTTAGTATATCCATTTGTTCTAATTGTTTTTCCATTGCTTTTAACAGTCATTTGTTTAGCCTTACCTTTTCTATTGCTGACAGCAACCTTAAGGACTTTAACTTTAAATTTTTCTTCTACTGCTTTTTTAATTTCAATTTTATTCACTTCAGCAGGAACCTCGAATGCATACTTATTTTGAGACTCTTGTAAAGATGTCATTTTTTCTGTCACAATAGGACGAATTAAGATTTGTGAGAAATGATTCATAACTATTTCTTATCTCCAAATCTCTCTGAAATCAAAGCTAGAGCGCTAGCATCTAACAATAAAGTATCATTGTTCATTAAATCTGCCACTGAACATGATGAAGCTTTTACGACTTTTACATGTTCAATATTTCTAGATGATAATTCTAAACTTTTATCTACTTCAGACACTACAATTGTAATTTTTTTATCAGCTAAGCTGTTAGTCTTTAGGAAACCAACAAAATCTTTTGTTTTGCTTGTTTTTAGATCTATTGAATCAATTACTTTCAAAGCATCATTTTTAACTTTTTCTGATAAAACACATTTAAATGCTAATTGCTTGGTTTTAGCGTTTACTTTTTTAAAATAATATTTTGGACTAGGGCCAAAAATAACACCACCACCTCTATTCAAAGGAGATCTACTTGTACCCTGTCTAGCGTTACCAGTCCCTTTTTGCTTAAATGGTTTTTTACCACCACCCGAAACTAAAGATCTATTTTTTGTAGATCGAGTTCCTTGCCTAGCATTGGTCAATTCGGCTATAACGCACTGGTAAACAGCTTGGTCGTTCATAGCAACTTTAAATACTGAGTCACTTAAACTATAATCTTTATTACTATTTATTGATTTAATTTTCATTTTTTCAAAATAAACACAGGTGCATTGTTTGCACCAGGAATAGCTCCTTTAACATATAATAAATTATTCTCTTTATCGATGTCAACGATTTCAAGGTTTTGTGCAGTAACATTACCAGAACCTTTTCTACCTGCCATTTTCATACCTTTAAATACTCTTGAAGGCCAAGATGCTTGACCGATAGAACCAGGAGCTCTTTCGGTATGCTTATTACCATGAGTTGCATCTTGTCTAGCAAAGTTATGTCTCTTGATAGCTCCAGCAAATCCTTTACCTTTAGATTTTGATCTCACATCAATAATTTCCCCAATATGAAAAATTGAAGAATCAAATTTTTGACCTAATTTATATTCAAATGTATCCAATGACTGAAATTCAGCTAACACTTTAGCGCTATCAATATCTGCTTTTTTAAGATGTCCTGCTGTAGGTTTATTAGTATTTCTTTTTGACTTTTCACCAAAAGCTAATTGTACAGAGTTGTATCCATCAGTGTCAGTTGTTTTAATCTGAGAAACAACGCATGGACCAGCTTGGACTAATGTAACTGGAACTACATGGCCATCTGCATTAAAGATTTGCGACATTTTAACTTTTTTACCTATTAGTCCGTACATCTTATCCTCTAATCTCGATATCAACACCAGATGGTAAATCTAGCTTCATTAAAGATTCAACAGTCTTAGGAGTAGAATTCACAATATCAACAACTCTCTTGTGTACCTTTGTCTGAAACTGTTCACGAGATTTTTTGTTAACAAATGGTGATCTCAATACTGTATATACTGTTCTTTTTGTAGGCATAGGAATTGGTCCAGAAATAATGGCGCCTGTAGACTTAGCTGTTCTAATAATTTTTTCAGCAGACTTGTCTAAGAGCTTATGATCGTAAGCCTTTAAAGATATTCTAATTAAATCTTTAGCCATTACTTTGCATCTCCGTCTTTTGATTGTGATTTCATTAATTTTTCTTCTACTGACACTGGAACCTTAGCATATTGTTGAAAATCCATATGGAAGTTTGCTCTACCTTGCGATAGTGATCTTAAATCTGTTGCATAGCCAAACATTTCACTTAGTGGTACAGCAGCTTTAATACTTTGATTAGCGCCTTGCTGCTCCATACTTTCAACCTTACCTCTTCTCGAGTTAATATCACCAATTACATCTCCAAGATAATCATCTGGAGTAGTTGCTTCTACAGCCATAATAGGCTCCATTAAAATTGGACTTGCTTGCTTACAAGCAGTTCTAATTGCTCGAGAACCAGCAACCTTAAAGGCAATCTCAGAAGAGTCAACATCATGGTATGATCCATAAACAAGCTCTACCTCAACATCTGGGATAGGATATCCATGTAATACACCATTTTTTAACTGCTCTTGAATACCAGCATCTACAGCAGGAATATATTCTCTTGGAATTACCCCACCAACAATCTTATTTATAAATTTATATCCTGCGCCTTGCTCTGTTGGTCTAACGTTAATTACAACATGACCATATTGACCACGACCACCAGATTGACGGACAAATTTTTCATCAATTTTATCGACAGATTTTTGAATTGCCTCTCTAAATGAAACCTGAGGTTTACCTACATTAGCATTTACATTGAATTCTCTTTTAAGCCTATCAATAATAATTTCTAAGTGAACCTCTCCCATACCAGATATTACTGTTTGGCCAGTTTCACTATCAACCTTCACTTTAAAGGTAGGGTCTTCTTCACTTAACTTATTCATTCCTTTAGCTAATTGATCTTGATCACTTTTTGAAACAGGCTCTATTGAAACTGCAACTACCGGATCTGGAAACTCCATTGACTCAAGCGTTACATCGCCCTTCTCTGATAGTGTATGACCAGTACGTACATTTTTTAAGCCAATCACTGCTACGATTTCACCAGCTTTAACTTCTTCTAATTCTTCTCTTTTATTTGCATGCATCTGCAAAATTCTTGAAATTCTTTGTTTATCACCTGTATTAGAATCAATACAGAAAGATCCCTTCTTTAGTGTACCAGAATACACTCTGATGTAGGTAAGCTTACCAACAAAAGGGTCTGTAGCAATTTTAAATGCAAGTGCGGTAAATGCACCTTCAGTTGAATTTTTAATGTTTATTTTGGTCTCTGGGTCATCAACAGATGAACCTTCAATACTCTCGACATCAACCGGTGAAGGTAAAAAATCAACAACTGCATCTAGAACTCTTTGAACGCCTTTATTTTTAAAAGCTGAACCACATAAAGTTGGAACAAAAGCATTTTCTAAACATCCTTTTTTGAGAGCTTCTTTAATTTCGTCAGAAGTAATTTCTTCTTCATTTAAATATTTTTCCATTAATGCATCATCAAAACTAGCAACTTCTTCAATAAGGAAATTTCTCCATTTTTCTGAGTCTTCTAACAATTCTTCTGGGATATCAATATATTCAAATTCAGCACCTTGGCTACTTTCATTGTATTCAATTGCTTTCATATTAGTAAGATCTACAATACCTCTAAAAGTTTCACCTGCACCAATAGGAAGCGCAATAGGAAGTGGGTTAGTACCTAAGCGTTTTTTCATAGTATCTATCGCATTATAAAAATCTGCACCCGTTCTGTCCATTTTATTAATAAATGCAATTCTAGGTACATTATACTTTGTTGCTTGTCTCCAAACTGTTTCACTTTGAGGCTCTACTCCGGCAACTGCACAAAATACTGCAACAGCTCCATCAAGCACTCTAAGCGATCTTTCTACTTCCATAGTAAAATCAACGTGACCAGGAGTATCTATAAGATTTACACGAGTTTTATCCCAATAAAAAGTGGTTGCAGCAGAAGTAATTGTAATACCTCTCTCTTGTTCTTGCTCCATCCAATCCATTGTAGCGGCACCATCATGCACTTCACCAATCTTGTGTGTTTTTCCTGCATAGTACAACATTCTCTCCGTTAGAGTGGTCTTACCGGCATCTACATGAGCCATAATACCAATGTTTCTTACGACTTTTAAATCAGCAGACATAATTATCTACCTCTCCCGAAGTGAGCAAATGCTTTATTTGCTTCCGCCATACGATGAGTATCTTCTTTCTTTTTAATAGCATTTCCTTCATTGTTTGAAGCAGAGAGTAGCTCTCCTGCTAAACGACTTGACATAGGACTACCTGATTTCTTTTTTGCGCTATCAATAATCCAATGAGCTGCAAGATAAAATTGTCTTCTATTAGGAACTTCAATAGGAACTTGATAGGTAGCTCCACCAATTCTTTTTGATTTTACTTCAACATGTGGCGCAGCATTATTTAAAGCTTTTTTAAATACATCAACTGGATCTTTGCTACTTTTTTCTTTCACGATATCAAATGCATCGTAAAGAATTTTTTCAGCAATACCTTTTTTTCCACCTACTAATAAGTAGTTCATAAACTTTGATACTTGTAAGTCATTAAATTTTGGATCTGGGTTAATAGATCTTTTTTCTGGTCTTCTTCTTCTCATATTTAACTTTTAGGTTTTTTTGCTCCGTAACGTGATCTACTTGTCTTTCTATCGTTCACACCCGCGGTATCTAATGAACCACGTACAATATGGTAACGAACACCAGGGAGGTCTTTTACTCTTCCTCCTTCTATTAATACAATAGAGTGTTCTTGTAAATTATGACCTTCTCCAGGAATGTATGCATTTGCTTCAATCCCGTTTGTCAATCTAACTCTAGCAACTTTTCTTAGAGCAGAATTAGGTTTTTTAGGCGTAGTGGTATAAACTCGAGTACATACACCTCTTTTTTGAGGGCTGTTCTCAAGAGCTCTACTGGCAGATTTTTTAACAATCTTTTTTCTGCTCTTTCTAATCAACTGATTTACTGTTGGCATAAATTATTTTTCCTCTAATAAGTTTAAAAGCACCGGTGAATATATTGTTATAAGATGGAAGAATCAAACGTTTTCTCGAACGCGTAGAAAGTATATATTTTATGAAAAGTATTTAAGAGCGTTTTAGGAAGAAGATCTACTGATCTTCTTCCTGATTTTCTTGCTCAATTTGAATAGATTGTAATCCAGGAAAGCCTGTTCCAGCAGGGATTAAACGTCCCAAAGCAACATTTTCCTTTAAACCTAATAGATGATCAGTCTTTGATGCTGTTGCTGCATCAGTTAATACTCTAGTTGTTTCTTGGAAAGAAGCCGCAGAAATGAAACTTGTAGTATTAAGAGAAGACTGGGTAATTCCCATCAAGATCGGTTCAAACGTAGCTGACCTTGCCTTATGAAATTTTACTAAGGTTTTATCTTTAGTCTTAAACTCTTTATTAAGTTCTTTTACTTCGTTTTGAGAAATCATTATACCGACTTCTAAATTTGAATCTCCAGATTCATCAATAACAACCATACCTTTCATATAGTCGTTATCATTAAATAGAGTTGTCTTATCCAATCTTTCACCTGGAAGATAGGTAGTATCTCCTGGGTCGTTAATAATGACTTTCTTCATCATTTGATTAACAATAACTTCAATATGTTTATCATTAATTCCCACACCTTGCAACCTGTAAACCTCTTGGATTTCGTTTACTAAATATTCTCTAACAGCGTTTGGACCAAGAATAGTTAAAATATCTGATGGAGAAATTGCTCCTTCACATAAGGCTGTTCCAGCAGTTATGAAGTCTCCTTCATGCACTACCACATGTTTACCATATGGAATCTTATATATAACAGATTTCCCAGTAGAAGGTGTAACTGAGACTTTTCTTACGCCTCGTTTAATTTCACCAAACTCAACTGTACCATTAATTTCACTAACTACTGCAGGATTAGCAGGCTTTCTTGCTTCGAATAGCTCCGCTACTCTTGGAAGACCACCTGTAATATCTCTAGACTTACCAACCTCTTTTTGAATTTTTACTAAAGTTTGGCCTTGAGTAACATCTTGTCCATCATTTACTACTAATGTTGCTTTAACGGGTAGAATAGTACCACCAGATAAGATATCTCCATCCTTGCTGTAAATTTCAATCTGCGGACTCAATCTTCTGTCTTTGGATTCGGTAACTACTTTTTGTTTTTTACCACCATCTACTGCTTCCTCTTGATAAGTATCACCTTCAATGAAATCTTTCATCTTAATAATACCAGATTGTCTTGCTAAAATTAGATCTGTATATGGATCCCATGAAAATAGAATCTGACTTTTCTTAATTTTATCACCATTCTTAATATTCACATTAGCACCATAAGGAACATTATATTCTTCAAGTACATTATCTTTTGAATCAAGGATATGTAATTTTGAATTTCTAGTTAAACACCTAACTACTTCTTCGCCGTCCTCATCAATACTATTAGCAAATTGATAATCCTCATTGAATTTTGCTTTACCATCATGCCTAGATTTCATATCAGATTCTTCAACAATTCTGGTTGCTGTTCCTCCAATGTGGAATGTTCTTAATGTAAGCTGAGTACCAGGCTCTCCAATACTTTGAGCTGCTATGATACCTACAGCTGTACCAGTTGTCACTAGCTCTCTTCTTGTTAGATCCCAACCATAACATTTTGCACATACACCTCTTCTAGATTCACATGTAAGTATAGATTTGATCTTAACTGTAGTAAAATTATTATTTACAACAAGATCAGCTTTATGCTCATCGAAAACCTCTCCTGCTTTGACTACAGTTTTACCATCAACAATAATTTTTTCAGATGATGTTCTACCAAGTATTCTTTCAGATAAGGATTCAACTACTTCTTCTCCCTCTTTTAAGTCAGCAACTGTAATTCCATTTATTGTTTTACAGTCAAATTCTGATATCACTACATCTTGTGCAACATCAACTAATCTTCTAGTTAAATATCCAGCATCTGCTGTTTTAAGAGCAGTATCAGCTAAACCTTTTCTAGCTCCGTGAGTAGATATAAAGTATTCCATTACAGAAAGACCTTCTTTGAAGTTAGACTGAATTGGACTTTCAATAATTTCCCCACCACCAACCATAGATTTTCTTGGTTTAGCCATCAATCCTCTCATACCAGCTAACTGCTTTATTTGGTCTCCACTACCTCTTGCACCTGAGTCTGCCATCATATATACAGAGTTAAAACCTTCTTCATCGGATTTTAAACCTTTCATCATTTCAGCAGCTATATCGCTTGTTGCCTTTGTCCAAACATCAATAACCTTATTATATCTTTCACCTTCTGTTAAAATATGACGGTTAAATCTGCCTTGAATTTTCTCTACTTCTTTCTCAGCTCCATTTATAATATCATGCTTTTCATCTGGTATTAGAATATCACTAATAGAAATTGATATTCCACTCTTAGTAGCAGTTTTGAATCCAATATCTTTGAGGTCATCTAATAGTTTAACAGTTTTATCGTTACCGGCCTTTACAAAAGATTCACCAATAATAAAACTTAGCCTTTTCTTAGAAATCATTTCATCATAGTAACCCAATTCATCTGGAACGATAGCATTGAATATTGCTCGACCAGCAGTTGTATTTTTATGCCAGACACCATTGTGTCTTACATTTACGATAGCATGAAGTCCTACTTTATCATTATCATAAGCCATCTTGACTTCATCTATAGATCCAAACATTTTTCCTTCACCTTTTTGACCAGTTCTCTCTCTTGTTAAATAGTAACAACCAAGGATCATGTCTTGTGAAGGTAATGTGATTGGTTTTCCACTAGCAGGATGTAATACATTCTGACTAGCCATCATTAAAATTCTAGCTTCTAATTGAGCTGGAACAGATAAAGGTACATGAACTGCCATTTGGTCACCATCAAAGTCAGCATTGAATGCTGAACAAACTAGAGGGTGAACTCTAATTGCCTTACCATCAATCAATATTGGTTGGAAAGCTATGATACCCAATCTATGAAGGGTTGGTGCTCTATTCAATAGCACCGGATGATCTTTTACTACAGTTTCTAAAATCTCATATACAAATGACTCTTTATTTTCAATCATTAGCTTAGCACTTCTAGGTGTTGCGGCTAAATCCCTTCTAATCAATTCTCTTATTAAGTGAGGCTTGAAAAGCTCTAATGCCATATTCTTTGGAATACCACATTCAGTCATTTTTAATTCAGGTCCAACAACAATAACTGATCTACCAGAATAATCAACTCTCTTACCTAAAAGATTCTGTCTAAATCTACCTTGCTTACCTCTTAACATATCTGATATAGACTTTAAAGGTCTTTTAGATCCACTTCTTATTGCAGTTTTTCTTTTTGTATTATCAAAGAGTGCGTCAACAGATTCTTGAAGCATTCTTTTTTCATTTCTCAGAATTACTTCAGGAGCTTGAATATCCATCAATTGTTTTAAACGATTATTTCTAATAATAATTCTTCGATAAAGATCGTTTAAATCACTAGCAGCAAATCTTCCACCTTCAAGCGGAACTAGAGGTCTTAGCTCTGGTGGCATCACAGGGAGAATTGAAACAATCATCCATTCAGGTTTATTATTTCTATCTCTAGCAAAATCTTTTACTACCTTTAATCTTTTTAAGGCATCTTCTTTTTTCTGCTTTGAATTTGTTGTAGTACTAATAAGTTCTAGCTCTTTCTTTAGCTCCAGCAAATCCATTTCAGCTAAGCCATCCTTGATAGCTTCTCCACCCATAGCTGCATAGAAATGAGACTCTTCTTCTCTTTCTTCTTGTGAAGAGGCTTCATAACCAAATTCTGTTTCTAGCTTAAGATATTCTTCTTCATCTATTAAATCAAATCTCTTGTAATCACTCTTTCCAGGATTAATAACTAGATAGTTTTCATAGTAAATTACGCTTTCTAACTGCTTTGCACTTTTTCCTAAAATATAACTTAGCTTACTTGGAATAGACTTAAGAAACCAAATGTGTACAACTGGAACAGCTAAAGTAATGTGGCCCATTCTATTTCTACGAACTTTTTTCGTAGTAACTTCTACTCCACATCTATCACATATAATTCCTCTATATCTAATACCTTTATACTTGCCGCAATGACATTCAAAATCTTTTACAGGTCCAAAGATTTTTTCACAGAATAAACCATCTTTTTCCGGTTTGTAGGAACGATAGTTAATTGTTTCAGGTTTTAATACTTCACCAAATGAACCTTCAAGAATCTTTTCTGGAGAAGCGAGTTTAAGTGAAATGCTATTATTTGCTTTATACATTTATTTTTTTCCTTTAATCTAAAGTTATATCCAGTCCAAGACCTTGAATTTCCTTCATAAATACATTGAAAGCTTCTGGGGTTGTTGGATCAGGTAAATCTTCTCCCTTTACAAGTGCACTGTAGACTTTTGATCTACCTTCAATATCATCTGATTTGATTGTTAAGATTTCTCTTAAAATGTGAGCGGCACCATAAGCTTGAAGTGCCCAAACTTCCATCTCACCAAATCTTTGTCCACCAAACTGTGCTTTACCTCCTAAAGGCTGTTGTGTAACTAACGAGTATGGCCCAGTTGATCTAGCATGCATTTTATCATCAACCATATGGAATAACTTCATGATATACATATAACCTACCAATACTGGGTTATCAATTTTTTCTCCTGTTAAGCCATCATATAGCGTAACCTTACCAGTACTCGGCAATCCAGCTTCTTTCATTTTTGCTGCAACTTCTTGAGGAGTTGCACCATTAAATACTGGAGTTTCATACTTTTCATCAAGCAGTTTTCCTGCCCATCCTAGCATAGTTTCATATAATTGACCTAAGTTCATTCTAGAAGGAACACCCATAGGATTTAAGCAAATATCTACTGGAGTACCATCTTCTAGATAAGGCATATTTTCTTCTGGTACAATTGTTGCAATTACACCCTTGTTACCATGTCGCCCAGCCATCTTATCTCCAATTGATACCTTTCTTTTATTAGCTACATAAACTTTAGCTAATTTTAAAATTCCAGGTTGAAGTTGATCGCCTTCTTTTAATTTAAAGATACTTGATTCTAGTTCTGTATCGAGATCCGAGAGAGTTGAATTGAAAGCATTGAGAATATTAACAAGCTTTTCCCAAGTTTTTTCACCTGAAATCCATGGATCTTCAATAGAGAATAGTTCAAAATTAAAAGTATCTAATTTCTTTAATGTTAACTTTGTTCCCTTCTTTACTAGAACCTTACTATCTCTATTAGCTTTAATTCCAAGAGTAATCTTATCGCTAAGAACAGATTTAAGCAAATTATCTCTGGTAGCTCTTAAAGCTCTTTCCTCTTCTCTTTTATTTTTCTGCAACTCTTTAATTTGTGCGTTTACATCTGCGCGAGATTGCTTAGATGTCTTTTCATAAAGATTTGTCTTAATTACTACACCTTTTACACCAGGCTCAGCTTTCTTTGAAGCATCTTTAACATCACCCGCTTTTTCCCCAAAGATTGCTCTTAGGAGCTTTTCTTCTGGAGATGGATCAGTTTCACCTTTAGGAGTTACTTTACCAATTAATATATCATCTTCGTTAACAATAGCTCCTACTCGAATAAGACCCTCTTCATCTAACTGAGATGTTGCTTCTTCGCTTACATTAGGGATTTCTGGAGTCAACTCTTCTTCCCCTCTTTTTGTATCTCGCACTTCTAACTCAATTTCATTTACATGGATAGAAGTAAATACATCATCTCTTACAAGTCTTTCATTGATAACGATAGCATCCTCAAAATTATATCCATTCCAAGGCATAAGCGCTACTAATACATTCTTTCCTAAAGCTAATTCGCCATTTTCGGTAGAAGCTCCATCGGCAATAACTTGTCCTTTTTGGACTTTATCACCTTCGCTAACAATAACTTTTTGATTGTAGCATGTATTCTGATTAGATCTAGCATATTTAATTAGCTCAATAGTACGAAGGTTTGCATTTTTCTTTAATAATGTACTATCAGGATAATTACTATCCTTGATTACAACTTTGTTCGAATCAACATGCATAACGGTTCCTGATACAGGAGAAAGAAGCACTGATTGAGAATCTCTTGCAACTTTTCTTTCCATACCGGTAGCTACAATAGGTGCTTCTGTTTTCAACAATGGCACAGATTGACGTTGCATGTTTGAACCCATTAAAGCCCTATTTGCATCATCATGCTCAACAAAAGGAATTAGAGCAGCTGCAACACTTAAGATTTGATTAGGTACAATATCAGTAAATGCAACATGTTCTGGATCTACAATAGGAAAATCTCCCTTAGATCTAACTCTTACTTTTGGTTCACTTATTTTATTTGCACTATTAACAATTAGTCCCGATTGAGCAATATTGGCTCTATCTTCATCGTCAGCTGATAGATATTTAGTTTGTTCTGTTACAACTAGATTATCTACAACCCTATAAGGAGCTTCAATAAATCCATGTCTATTAATTTTTGCCATCAAAGCAAGCGATGATATCAAACCAATATTTGGACCCTCAGGGGTTTCAATTGGGCATAATCTTCCGTAATGAGTATAGTGAACATCTCTAACTTCAAAACCTGCTCTTTCTCTTGAAAGACCTCCTGGTCCTAACGAAGAAATTCTTCTCTTGTGAGTAATTTCAGCTAAAGGATTTGTTTGATCTCCAAATTGAGATAATTGACTAGTTCCAAAGAATGTGTTAATAACAGTAGTTACCAATCTGGAATTAATCAAATCTTGAGGAGTAATAGTTTCTTGCTCTCTTAAATTCATTCTCTCATAAACTGTTCTTACCATTCTGGCTAATGCAGAGTTGAATTGCACTTTAAGTTGCTCTCCAACAGTTCTAACTCTTCTATTTCCTAGATGATCAATATCATCTGGTGATTTGAGTCCCTTTCTCATTAATATCAAATACTTGATAGTAATAAGGAAGTCGTCATGTGTTAAGACAGAATCTTTACCTTTATTATCTAAATCGAATTGCTTGTCTAGACGATATCGACCTACTTCTCCTAAATCATATTTTTTAGGAGAGAAGAACATTCTATCTATAAATTTTTGAGCAGATTCAGGGCTCGGTGCATCACTACCTCTCAAAAGATAGTACACCTTTAAAAGCGCTTCTTCTGTTGATTTTGTAGGATCTTTTTTGATAGTATTGTTCAACATCATGCTATCAATATTATTCCTTACATCAACTAGCTTAATAGTCTTAGTTTTATTGTTTTTTAAGGCACTAACAATTGTTTCATTTAACTCTTTTCCACCCTCAACTACTAATTCACCTGTTTCCATATCAATGGTATCTTCAACTGTGATATAGTCTGTTAAATTATCTGTTTTTATCTTAGAAGGATCCATTTCAAGAATCAGATCAAATGCATTATAAATATCTTCGTCGGAACTAAATCCTAAAGATCTTAGTAAAAGAGTTGCTGGAAACTTTCTTTTTCTATCTATGATAGTGAATAATATATCATTGATATCTGTTGTGAAGTCAATCCAAGATCCTCTAATTGGGATAATTCTAGCATTATAAAGCTTTGCACCGTTTGGGTGAAATTTCTGATCAAAGAAAGCTCCTGGCGATCTTTGCAATTGAGTTACGACAGTTCTTTCTGCTCCATTAATGATAAAAGTACCTTTACCTGTCATGTATGGCATATTACCAAAGTAAACATCTTGATCTATAACTTGAGCAAACTTCTTTTTATCTTTTTCGTCAGTAATCTTTAGACGTAATTTTACACTTAAGGGTACATTATATGTAATACCACGATCTGAGCATTCTCTTGGTGTGTACCTAGGTTTTCCAATCGTATAGCTTTTATACTCAAGTATGTAATTTTCATGATTGTCTTGCAATGGAAAGATTTTAGCAAAAGCTTCGTGCAAACCAAACATTACTCTGTCTTTTGGTTTAACATCCTCCTGCAAAAAGTCATGAAAAGAACCTACCTGTAAATCGAGAAGATTTGGTAGCTCTACGTCTGTTTTTATTTTTTCAAAATTATGTCTGTTATTCAACTTATCTAAATTCAAGATAGCTATTCCTCCAAAAAATTGGTTAATTAATATATGTAATTATATTATTGTAATTCTACTGTAGCTCCGGCTTCCTCAAGTTGAGACTGCAAACCTTCTGCCTCATCTTTAGCAACGCCTTCTTTCACAGCTTTAGGAGCAGAATCAACCAACTCTTTAGCTTCCTTAAGTCCTAAACTAGTTATTTCTCTAACAACTTTAATAACAGCGATTTTTGATTGACCTGCAGCTGTTAAAACTACATTAAAATCACTTTTCTCAGCAGCTTCACCAGCAGCATCTCCACCAGCAGCTCCTGCGGCTGCGGCAACTGGTACAGCAGCTGTTACACCAAATTTCTCTTCGATATCTTTTACAAGCTCAGATACTTCGATCATGTTTGCTTCTTCAAGATATGTTAAAACATCTTCTCTTTTAATGCTCATTTTAATTACCCTTCTTTCTTTGAGTTTAATTGTTCAAGTGCTCCTAATAAGCCGGAAACAGGACTGCCTAAAGTACTGCTCAGTTTTGCCATTGGGGAATTCAACATTCCAACCAACTTTGATAAAAGTTGATCTTTTGATGGTAGATTAGCTATTCTTTCAAACTCATTTGCATCGAATACCTCTCCATCTAAAATCATACCTTTTACTGAAGGCTTATCAAAATCTTTTAAAAAATCTTTAATTACTTGTGCTGGATTAGTTGGATCTTCATAGCTTACAGCCATTGCTGTTGGTCCTTTTAGAAAATCATCAATTCCTGACATTCCCGCTTCTTTTGCGGCTAATTTAATCAAAGTATTTTTTGCTATTGTGAATTCTACATCTTTCATCACAAATTCTTTTCTTAGTTGAGTAATACTAACAACATCTAAACCTAAATAGTCGGTAAAGTATACTGCTTTAGCCTTTTCAAGTTTATCACTCAACACTTTAACTGCGTCTACATTTTTAGTACTTGGCATAATTATTCAGTTCCTATCTTAATTCCTGGACCTAATGTCGAGGACAAACTAATTGAATTCAAATATTTACCCTTAAAAGAGTTTGGTTTTGCAGACATCAATGCTGAACGAAGAGTTTCAAAATTTTCTTTTAATTCCTGTTCAGAAAAAGATGTTTTTCCTATTGAAGACTGTAAAATTCCGTTTTTCTCTACTCTCGCATCAAGCTTACCTGCTTTTAATTCTTTGATTGCTTTAGCTATATCGTTTGTAACAGTACCAGATTTAGGGTTAGGCATTAAACCTTTAGGTCCTAAGACTTTACCTAACTTACCTAGCTGTCCCATTAAGTCTGGAGTAACAACTATCTTATCTACATCAGTCCATCCTGATTTGATTTTTTCAAGATATTCTTCGCTACCTACAAAGTCCGCTCCCGCCTCTTTAGCTTCTGCTTCTTTTTCAGAATTTACTATAGCTAAAACTGATACACTTCGGCCTATACCGTGCGGCAAAATTAAACTTAATCTAATATTTTCGTCCGCATGTCTAGGATCAACACCTAAATTGAATGCCACATCTACAGATTCAGCAAAAGACGATCTTTTAAGCTCCATCAATAGTGACATTGCTTCATCTATACCATAAGACTTAGAAGAATCTAATTTCTCTGAAACTGATTTTGCAAATTTTGTATTTTTCATCTACTTACCTCAATTCCCATACTTACAGCAGTACCAGCAATCATTTCAGCTGCATGATCTAAGGTATGAGCATTTAAATCTTTCATTTTTACTTCGGCAATTTTTTTACATTGAGCCATTGTAATCGATCCGACCTTATCTTTATTTGGCTCTTGAGAACCTTTTTTCATCTTTAATTCTTTCATAATTAAAGTAGATGCTGGTGGAGATTTTGTTTCAAAAGTAAAAGATCTATCTTTATAAACTGTTATAATCACAGGAGTTAACATTCCCTGCAATTCCTTTGTCTTCTCGTTAAATGCATTACAAAAATCCATAATATTTACACCATGCTGACCTAGAGCGGGTCCAACTGGTGGCGCGGGATTTGCTTGTCCAGCTGCAATTTGTAGTTTAATAAGTCCTGTTTTTTCTTTTTGTGCCATTTTTAGTTCTCTATTAGTATTTGATTAAAGCTTAATTCAATTGGTGTCGGACGACCAAAAATATTGACATTTACTTTAATTCTATTTTTATCATTAATCTCTTGAATAAGACCATTAAAGTCCTTGAATGGTCCATCAATAACTTTGACAGAATCTCCAACTTTAAATGGTATTTCTTCCATTACTTCTACTGAATCGTCATCTCCATCAAAAGAACCAATAATTCTTTTAATTTCAGCATCATTTAGTGATTGAGGATTCCCTTTAGGTCCTACAAAACTCATCACACCATCTATGCCTTCAATAAAAAATTTTGTTTCGTTATTCATTTCCATCTTCATCAAAATATAACCGGGAAAGAATACTTTTTTCTTTACCTGTTTTTTTCCATTTTTAATATCAACTACATTCTCAGTTGGTATTAAAATATCTTCAACATTTTCTGCTAAATGTTTTTCGTATTCAAGTTCGCGGAAAATATTATCTTTAATTTTTTCCTCCTTACCTGACATTACTCTTAAACTATACCAATTCATAATACCGCTCTCACTAATTTTTGAATTACCCAATCAACTCCAAATAAAAATACTGCAAACATTAAGAAAAAAATGATAATAAGGTAGGTCGATCCTCTTAACTCAGAGTAGCTTGGCCAAGAAACTTTATTCATTTCAAGGTATACTTGATTTAAAAAATCTTTTACCGCTTTCAACATACTTTTCCCTTTTTGCAGGTGAGGCAGGAATTGAACCCGCAACCCCCGGTTTTGGAGACCGATGCTCTACCAATTGAGCTACTCACCTATTTGCTATTTTTACTTTATTTCTTTAAAAAGAACATGCTTGCGAGCTACAGGGTCAAACTTTTTATATTCAAGTTTATCAGGATGCTTACTCTTATTTTTCGTAACAGTGTAGCGATATCCTGTCCCTGCAGAACTCTCAAGTCTTACAATTGCTCTTTTACTATTGCCTGCCATATTTAGTTTTCAATAGCAGTAACGACGCCAGCCCCTACTGTATGTCCACCCTCTCTAATAGCAAACCTTAGCTCTTGATTCATAGCAATCGGTGTAATTAGTTCAACTGACATCTCAACATTATCTCCAGGCATAACCATTTCAGTTCCCTCAGGTAATGTAACCACTCCAGTTACATCTGTAGTTCTAAAATAGAACTGAGGTCTATAGTTATTAAAGAATGGAGTATGTCTTCCGCCTTCTTCTTTTTTCAAAACATATACATTTGCTTTGAACTTAGTATGAGGAGTGATTGAACCTTTAGCAGCTGCAACCATACCTCTTTTTAAATCATCTTTCTCAATACCTCTCATTAAAAGACCAGCATTATCTCCTGCTTCTCCTTCATTGAGTGTTTTTTGGAACATTTCTACTCCTGTAATAGTAGTAGTCATGTCAGAACCCATACCAATAAGTTCAACTTCGTCACCGACCTTGATCTTACCTGATTCAATTCTTCCTGTTCCAACAGTTCCTCTACCTGTAATACTAAATACATCCTCAACAGGCATTAAGAACGGCTTATCTAGCGCTCTTTCTGGCTGAGGAATAAAACTATCACAAGCGTCCATTAATTCAGTAATACATTTTGTTGCTTCCGCATCACCACGGTTTTCAAGTGCTTTTAATGCACTACCCTTGATAATTGGAGTGTTATCTCCATCAAATTTGTATTCGCTTAACAGATCCCTAAGTTCCATTTCTACTAACTCTAAAAGCTCTTCGTCGTCAACCTGATCTACTTTGTTCATAAAAACAACTAGACTAGGAACATTTACTTGACGAGCTAGGAGTACGTGCTCACGAGTTTGAGGCATAGGACCATCTGCAGCGCTAACTACAAGGATTCCACCATCCATTTGAGCAGCACCAGTAATCATATTTTTAATATAGTCGGCGTGACCAGGACAGTCGACATGAGCATAGTGACGATTAGCAGTCTCATACTCAACGTGAGCTGTTTGAATTGTAATACCTCTTTCTTTTTCCTCAGGTGCATTATCAATAGTGTCAAAATCACGTTGTTCAGCTAACCCTAAATCAGCTTGGGTTTGTGTAATAGCTGCTGTTAACGTTGTCTTACCATGATCTACGTGACCAATGGTACCAATATTACAGTGAGGCTTATTTCTTTCAAATACTTCTTTAGCCATTTTTTACTCTCCTCTTTTTTTTAATCAAAATTTAAATCTTCTTTTTTTTGAGCCTACGACCGGGATTGAACCGGTGACCTCTTCGTTACCAACGAAGTGCTCTACCTACTGAGCTACGCAGGCAATAAATCTTGAGCGAGTGACGCGATTCGAACGCGCGACCCTCAGCTTGGAAGGCTGATGCTCTACCAGCTGAGCTACACTCGCAAACCTGTGGGCAAAGAAGGATTCGAACCTCCGTAGACTTACGTCGGCAGATTTACAGTCTGCTGCCTTTAACCACTCGGCCATTTGCCCGAAATCCTAATACTCAATACTACCTGATAGTAGGACAAAAATTTTCAAATATCTTACTCTTACCCAAAAAAACTGAGCCGGCGAGAGGACTTGAACCCCCGACCTAGTGATTACAAATCACTTGCTCTACCAACTGAGCTACACCGGCAATGTACTTCTGTATATACCTATACACGCACGCGTAGGTAAAAGCCACGAAATATAAGAAGAATTAGGAGGAAAACAAATTATTTCTTTTGAATGAGTTTCTGACCATCTTTTGTATCCTCAATGAGCCAGCCAAGATTATCAATCATTTGCCTTAATTTATCTGCTTCATTCCATTCAAATTTACTTCTCATTTCTTCTCTTAAGGAAGCTAGATTTTGAATATCTTTAGGAATAAACATCTTATCTGAAGAAGATGTATTGATAACACAGAAAATGGAATTAAATAAATTGATAAATATTTTTGATTGAATCCTTAAATCGTCTGTCATTGAATCATTATTGATATTTTTATTTACTGTATTAATAAAGTCAAAAAATACACCCAGAGCTTCTGGAGTATTTAAATCATCATTTAATGCATCGAGAAAATCTAAGTGAAATCTACTATAATCTACACCATTTATATCAATTGTAGCTAAATCAACATTATTTACAAACCTATTAATTTTATCTATCATTTTTGACGAATCATCTAGTTTTTTTTCTGAAAATGATACTTTTGATCTATAATGGGATGAAAGCAAAAATAATCTTAACGTTTCAGCGCTATATTTTGTAAGCAAATCAGAAATACTCAATGTATTCCCTAAAGATTTACTCATTTTCTCGCTGTCAAAAATTAAATGCTCCGAGTGAAGCCAGTAGTTTGCAAACTTATTTCCTAGCAATGCTTCTACTTGTGCAGATTCATTTTCATGATGAGGAAATTTTAGATCTATTCCACCGCAATGAATATCAATTGAATCACCTAATAATTGTGTTCCTAAAACAGCACACTCAGTGTGCCATGCCGGCCTCCCATTACCCCAATCTGATTCCCATGTAATTTCTCCATCTGAATCTTTCCATGCTTTCCATAGTGCAAAATCATTAGGATGTTTTTTACCAAGCTCATTGTCTTCTCTAGATAAATTATCGTCATCAATATTTACAAACTTTCCGTATTTACTATACTCTTTTGTATCAAAAAAAATATTTCCATCTATATTATAGGCAACACCTTTAGCCATAAGGGCCTTAATAAAATCAATCATCTCTGATATATGCTCGGAAGCTCTAGGATTAAAAGTCGATGGCAAAATATTAATAGTACTTGACTGATCTAAGAATATACGTTCATATTTTTGTGTGAGTTCTTTAAATCCAACACCTTCATTGTTTACCCTGTCAATAATTTTGTCGTCTATATCGGTAATATTAATAACATTTTTGACAACGTATCCATTCTGTAAAAGCACCCTATTAAGTAAATCATAGAATACAAATGTTCTGAAATTTCCTATATGAGGAGAATTATATACTGTTGGACCGCAACCGTATACTAAAACTTCTTTATCTGATAGAGATTTGAACTCTTCTTTTTTAGAAGTAACTGAATTATAAAATTGTAATTTCATTTTTCTAGCGACAATTTAATAATTTTATCAATTAAATCTTCAAAAGATAATCCTATTGCTTTTGCTGCCATCGGAAATAAGCTCGTTTCTGTCATTCCTGGTAAAGTATTTATTTCTAGCAACCAGCATTCGTTGTTTTTATCTAATCTAAAATCTACTCTTGAATATACTTTGCAATTCAAAAGCTTATGTGTTTTTAAAGCAATATCCTTAATCTCATCTGACTTTGATTCAGATATATCTGCAGGACATATATAATTAGACGCTCCTTTAGTATATTTTGCCATATAGTCATATATACCATGATTGGGTTTAATCTCTATTATAGGAAGTGCATCATTTCCTAGAATTGAAACTGTAATTTCACGCCCTTCAATATACTCCTCTATGATTGCATGAGTATCGTGTTCAAGAGCAAAATCTAATGCATGTGAAATTTTATTTTTATCATCTATAATTGAAAAACCAACCGAACTACCCTGCTTGTTTGGCTTAATAACAGATTTTCTAAAATTATAATTATGGTTACTAAAATTTTTCTTATCAACAATAGTAAAATCTGGAGTTAAGATATTATTATCGTTAACAGTTTTTTTTGTAAAACTTTTGTCAAAACAATTTTTAGAAGAATTTGACATAGAGCCATTATATATAATATTATTTTTATCTAAAATGGATTGTATTGAACCATCTTCTCCAAAAACTCCATGCAATGCTAAAAATACAAAATCTACATTCGCGAGATCAGCAAGAATACTATCAATACTATTTGTCGATAAATGAAATTCGGAAATTTTATGTTCGAGTTTTTTACAAGCTTTAATAATTGCTTTACCAGAATTTATAGATACTTCAGCTTCGGAAGAATCTCCCCCATAAATAATACCTATATTGATAATAGTTCCTTTGCTGCCTCTAGTAGATTATTAGATATTAGATCAGCTTGACATGTTGATTTTACTTCATCAAGATAGTCTTTTCCCATTCCGGTCAATAAAAATATTGTTTTCATATCAAGTCTATCCCCGACTTGCATATCTACAATAGAATCTCCAATCATTAAACTTTTTGATAGATTAATATTAAAATCTTCTTTTGCTTTTACAAACATTCCTATACCTGGTTTTCTCATGGAGTCATAACCTTCATCGTAATTCTCAGAAAAATATATCTTTTTTAAAGGTAGATTTCTTTTTTCAAATTCTTTGTAAATAAAGCTATTTATTTCTTCTAAATTTTCAATATCAATTTTACCTGAAGCTAAGCCTGATTGATTAGTTACAATTATAAACTTGTCAGTATATTTGCTAAATACTTCTAATGCTTCAAATGCATAATCAAAAAAATGATAATCAGAAAGACTATTTATATAACCGTAAGGATCGTGACTGATTGTTCCATCTCTATCTAAAAATATTGCATCAAATTGCTTACTCATTTTCTCTCCAATCTAACACCTTCCAAGAATCAAAGTTTTTTCCGTCAATATATGAATAAAATGTTGAAATACTATCTATGCGAGCTTTAAACAAAGTCATATCATTATCTTGTACCTTAATTGATATAATTTCTCTTGAACTCATATCAAATTCAATGGATGTGAGAAGTGATTTAAATTTATAGTCAACAATACCTATCCTATATTCTATATTTTTTTTCACTATACTGTATTTTGATAAATTATTTCTATTAAAAAAATCTAGAAAAGTATTATCGACTGTTTCCTTAATCATTATTTCGTCATTAAAGTCATACGTTGTGATACTTACACTATCTATAATAGCAATTGTTCCATCTTCACTTAATGTATCAAAGTAGATTTTTTGGTTTAATATTGATAGAGTTGCATCGCTATCAACATTATCTTTTTGGATAGTCAGTCTCAAAGTTTTGTCATCAAGACTTTCAATGAAAGAAGCTATATCATCTTCAATTAAATTCTGAGTAAATGATATGCTAAATAATAAAATTAAACTATATAGCTTGATCATCTTTGATTGTCTCTAGATAAGATTCATCAACAAGAACTTCACGTGCTTTACTACCAGTAAAAGATCCTACAATTTTTAACCTTTCCATTTCATCTATAAGTCTAGCAGCTCTTGAATATCCTATAGATAATCTTCTTTGTAAAAGTGAAATAGATCCTTGCTTGCTCATAACTACAATCTCAATTGCCTGCTCAAGCAGCTCATCTTCAATTCCATTTTCATTTCCACCTAAAGTACTGGTATTATCTCTCACAGTTTCAAGTATAACTTCAGTCGGTTTTGGTTGCTTTGATATATACTCTACTAAATCTTCAATTTCTTTCAATGTAACAAAAGCCCCATGCATTCTAACAGGAGATGATGAGCCTGGCTTAACATATAACATATCTCCTTTTCCAATTAATTTATCAGCTCCGTTAACATCTAGAATTGTTCGAGAGTCAATCTTTGTAGCAACTTGGAATGCTATTCTAGCAGGAAAGTTTGCCTTTATAACTCCAGTGATTACATCAACAGAAGGTCTTTGAGTTGCAATAACTAAATGAATACCAACAGCTCTCGCTAATTGAGCTAACCTAGCTATAGGTGCTTCAACATCTCTCGGACTGTACATCATTAAATCAGCTAATTCATCAACCATCAATACAATGTATGGCATTAAATCTTTTTTAGATTTTTTCATCATGTCGTTATACTCAGAAATATTTCTTTTTCCTGCCTCAGCAAGTAAGTCGTATCTAGCATCCATTTCTTTTTCTAGCGATCTTAATGCTAGGATTGCATTATCCTTTTTAGTGATAATTGACTCATCTATTCCATCAAATTTTAGTAAGTAATGGTCTTCAAGACCTTTATACAAAGACATCTCTACTTTCTTTGGATCAATAATAACAAATTTGACTTCATCTGGTTTTAGCTGGTATAAAAGACTAACAATAATAGTATTTAATGATACAGACTTTCCAGAACCTGTTGTTCCAGCAATTAAAAGATGGGGCATTTCTACTAAATCAAGTATAGCAATATCTCCAAGTATACCTTTCCCAATAGCTAGTTTTAGTTTTGCTTTAGATTTCAAATATTTTTCAGAATTAATCACTGATTTTAAATAAATAGTCTGAGGGTTATCATTCGGAATTTCAACGCCAACAAGGGATGTTCCAGGTATAGGTGCTAGAACTCTTACTCTGTCTGCCTCCATAACTCTTGCAATATCATCTGAAAGTTGAACAAATTTATTTACCCTTACCCCTTCAGCTGGCTCAATCTCAAATAATGTAATAATTGGACCAGTTTTAATTGATCCAGTTTGACCTTGAACGCCAAATGTTGATATAGAGTTCCGAAGAAACTCTGCTCTATCTTTTAAATAATCAGTACTCAATTCTTCCGAATCGTCGGATATGAATTCTAATAAATCTGTAGATGGAAACTTCCAATCTTTTCTGATAATAGAGCTCGATCTTTTTTCATCAATATCTACTTCTTTTTCAATGACCCCTTTTTCAATAGATAGCTCAGATTCAGTTTCTATATTACTTTCAGGATTATGAATTTCCTTATCAACTAATACTTCTTTTTCAATTATTTCTTCTGATTTATTGATTACAATATTATCTTTAACTTCTTCTTTAATCACCTCTTCCAAAAAAGACTCATCGTCAATAATTTTCTTAACTTCTTTTTCCAAATGCTTATCTTCATTTTTAAAATAAGCTTGAAAATTAATTTTGCTTAATGAGGAAATTTTAGTTTGAATAAAGGATACAGCAAGTTGGGATATTTTATAAAGGTCTAAATTAAAAAAACCAATAAAAAGCAAAATCCATAATACACCTATCAAGCTCGTAGTACCAATTAATCCAATCCAATCATGTGATAAGCTGAGTGCTAATCCACCCAATAATCCCGAATATTCATAACTAATTTGAGAAGGGAATGAACTATAGTTCTGAACTAAGCCTAGAGTAATAGAAGAATGAAAGAGAAGTGCTAATTGATAACTAATTAGCCTTGAAATCAAAAAGCTAAAATTTGAAATCAAATAAAAAGCTGTAGTAAGTCCAATAAACGGTATTATATAAGCAGCATATCCAAAACCTAGTTTGACAAAGTAATACCCTACATAAACTCCGACTATATTGAAAGGGTTATTAATTGAACTTGAAACTAGAGAAGGCTCTTCAGATGGATCGTAGCCAATCATTGACCCTAAAATCAAAAGAGAGCAAAAGCCCAATAACCATCCTATAATTTGTATTCTTTTTTTATCCATTATTTTAAATATGTTCCATCTTTATAGAATGGAAGCTTCGCCTTCTCCATAGTAAAAGTATTGTTACGAATTTTCACATTAAAAGAATTTAGATCATTTGCATAAGGCAAGTCAATATAGGCCAGAGCTATACCATAACCCAAGCTTGGAGACATTGTACCGCTCGTAATAAATCCAATTTCTTTATCTTTATCATCAAATATTTTATAATNAGCTCTAGGAATTGCCCTATCTTTCAAAACTAGAGGAAGTAATTTTTTTTCTTTTTTTATATTTGATAGAGATTCAGATCCAATAAAGTTCGTATCTAATTTTGTAATCCAAGACAATCCTGCTTCTAGCGGATTTATTGATTCATCTAGCTCATGACCGTACAAACAGTATCCCATTTCTAGTCTTAGAGAATCTCTACAACCTAAACCTACTGGCCTAATGTAGTCAGATGTACTTAATAATTTATTCCATAGATCAATAATTTTATCATTTGATATATATATTTCAAAACCTAATTCTCCTGAATATCCTGTTCGAGCAACAATAGTTCCATCAGAATCTGGCATTAAAGTTTCATAATATTTTAAAGACTCAATATGGGGGAAAAAATCTTTTAGTACATCTCTGGCCATAGGACCTTGCAATGCTAAAAGACCCATTTCATTTGATACGTCCTTTAATACCACATTATCTAACAGTCTTTTTTTAAGCCAATTAAAGTTTTTTTGAATATTTGATGCGTTAACAACCAACATGTAATGATCTGATAGGTCGTATATCAACAAATCATCAAGCATTCCACCACTTTCATTACAAAATGCACTATACTGGGCCTTTCCAGGCTTTAAAGCCTCAATATCATTAATAGTTACATGTTGTAAAAACTTTTTAGCATTTTGGCCACTTACAATAAATTCTCCCATGTGACTTACATCAAATAATCCTACCTTAGATCTAACATGCTTATGCTCATCTATTATTCCGGTATATTGTAGTGGCATCAAAAATCCTGCAAAAGGAACTAACTTTGCACCAAGTTTATCATGATGATTATATAGTGTTGTTTTTAGAGAGTCGCTCATCGTATAATATTTAATATTCTTTTTATTACATGTTCAATATTGCCCTCAAAGCTATTTTCTTTAGTAAGCTGCTTGATTGCTTTATCAATTTGATTCTTTCTATATCCTAAAGAAGATAGCGCTGTATAAATATCATCATATGTAAAATTAATATTTGAAGTATCTAATCCATCTGTCGTTGCTCTATCTTTAGTTACTTTTTCTCTTATGTCAAGAATAATTCTTTTTGCAGTTTTAGGTCCAATACCCGGAATTAAACTCAATGACTTTACATCTTCAGCAATAATATTTTCTTTAAAATTTGCAACTGAAATATTTGATAGCAAATTGATAGCTGTTCTAGGTCCAATACCTGATACACCTATTAACTGAGTAAATAAACGCCTTCTTTCATATTCTAAGAATCCATATAATTCCATTAAATCTTCTCTCACATTTAAATAAGTTAAGATTGTAATTTCTTGGTTTAAGTCTGGTAGCTCCTCATAATCTCTCAAACAAATAGATATATTAAAAACCATTCCATTCATATCAATAAAAAGGTTGGTAGGTTCTTTTCTCTGAATAATACCTGTAATTGAATCAATCATTTTAGCTTCCTATTCGCTCCACACCAAGCCACTGCAATAGCATCTGAAACATCAGTGCTTTTCAAAGCTTCGTCTTTTAGTTTAAAAATCTTTTTTACCATAAAAGCAACTTGCTCTTTTGAGGCAGATCCATTTCCCACGATTGACTGCTTAACTTCTCTAGGAGAATAATCAACCATATCAATGTTGTATTTTTCTGCTGATAGCATTATTGATGCTTTTGCTTGTCCTAATTTTATAGCAGATTGCACATTTTTGCCATAAAAAACGTTTTCAACAACTACCAAATTAGGACTAAAAATTTCAATTAACTTACTTGTTTCTGAAAAAATAGTAAATAATCGAGCGGAGAGCGATTTACCTTTTTTTGGTTTGACTAAACCTGATTCAATTAAGGAAATCTGGTTTAATTCTTTCTTTAATACCGCATATCCTGTATTAGTTAATCCTGGATCAAATCCTAATACGATCATGATGATTGCACAATTTCATAGTTTGAGTAAACATTTTGTACATCCTCTAAGTCTTCTAGCATATCAATCAGTTTTTCAACTCCTTCTCCATCTTTCTGGGAAACTTTAATAAAATCCTTTGGTACAAATGCAATAAATGATGAGTCAACTTCAACTGATTTTTTTTCAATGATTTCAATTTTTTGGTAAAGCATATTATGATCAAAAAATAACTTATAATACCCATCTTCAAGCTTAAAATCTTTTGCATCATTCTCAATAGATATGTTAAATATCCTATCTTCATCTATTACAGATTCTTCAATAAGAATAATACCCATTCTGTCAAAATTCCATGCAACGCTACCTGACTGACCAAGTGATCCACCAGCTTTAGATAGAACATGTCTTATCTCAGCTACTGTTCTATTTTTATTATCAGTAATAGTTTCTATATATATAGCTATACCATTAGGACCATATCCCTCATAAGAAGCTTCTTCGTAAATAACATTATCAAGATTTCCTGTTCCTTTTTTAATAGCTTTATCAATATTCATACTTGGCATATTTATAGATTTTGCTTTTTTTACAGCTTGGCGCAATCTAGCATTTGAATCTAGATCTCCGCCAAAAAGTCTTGCGGAAATAGTTATTTCTCTACCAATAGAAGAAAAAAGCTTTCCTCTTTTTTGATCAAGTACTCCTTTTTTTCGCTTGATTGTTGACCACTTACTATGACCCGACATTAATAATCCAATTCAATTAAAGTTGGAACGACCCATGCAGATCTGTACCCAAGTTGAATTACTTTATTTCGATAAGCTTCAGCCTTTTTTCTACTATCAAAATTACCAACTCTGAGTTTGTAGTTTGGCAATTCAAACTTGATATATATTTTTTCTTTTATAACCACTTCAAGCTTTTCTTTGATATCTATTAGATCTTTTTCATCTTGAGATATGGCTACTTGTATTCTATAGCCTTTAACTGAATTAATAAGATTAGTATCGATAGATACATCAGAATCACTACTGTCATCGAAAGAAGGTAAAACAACATTAGGTAGATTAGGTGGATTGTCTACGAAATCACTAGGGAGAATAAAATCGCTTTGCGCATAAGCAGAGCTAGTAATCAATAAAATAGTTAATAGTCTCATATTACTCTAAAGTTCTTATATCTTCGAGTCTAATCCAACCTTTTCTTCCATCCATAGAAGATATTTCTAGCCATCTATCAGTTGTTTGCTCTATTTTTACTTTATTACCTGAAAAAAATAAAGAAATCTTAATATCATCATTTAAAAATGGAGCTGAATATAGCTGAGTTTCATCATTTAGAATAATTCCAAAACTATTATTTTCTTCCCATAAGAATTTAATTACCGAAAATGATGTACCTAAAAAAAACAGAAACATAAAACAATAGTACAAACCGACTAAATAAGTGGACAAAGTCATTCTATATAAAGTGAACGATATAGAATAAAATAAAAACATTAATGAGCTAAAAAAAATAAAATCACCGTATGTAAAGCTTGCTAAGAAATTATTAATCATATTTAATATTTTAGAATCTGGAATTTCTAAAGTATTTGGTATTTTTTGCTTTGTCAAAACAAGATTATGAAAAATATCTTTATTTCTAGGATCTTTTATAATCCCCATCTCATATGACCATCTTGCGTTTGCAAAGTCATCTAATCTATAGTAAGCATTGCCTAGATTATAGTATAAATCCACACTATAAAATCCTCTATTAAGAATACTTTCATAGGCTTCAATCGCATCGTCAAATTGATTATTATTGTAATACTCATTTCCATCGCTAAATATTAGATCTGAGCTCTGTGAATAAGCCATTCCTATTGTAAATAAAAGTATATTAAAAATCTTAAACATAGCTATTAATTTTATTGAGTATTTTTATTGTTTTTTGTTGAATTTTTATACTGTCTTTTGTGGATATATCTGCATAATTGTATTGACTACACTCATTCAAGATACTTTCAATAATAATAAGATCTTTTGATTTAATTTTTCCTTTAATTTTCTCTATTAAAGAAAGAGCATCTAAGTTTATAGAGTCGATTAAACGCTTATCTTTGCAATAAAATCTTATTGCCTTTGGACAATCAACATATAGGCTATCTGAAGACTTTAGCAACTTAATTACATTTGATAAAGCTGATTTATTTTTTAGTACAAGAGATTGATCTTTTATAAAATTATTTAATGGCTTTATAAAAAATGGTGCTAAAAAAATAAATATAGATGTTAAGATTATAAAGAATGAAATATTATAAATGTTGCTTGAATTTTCAGTTTTCCATACAGTGTCGGTTAGTTTTATATATCTAATATCCTTACTATCAATTAGTTGGCTATCTTTAGAATTGCTCTCCATGTAAACACTTTTAGTAATATTTAATTTAATTGAATTTGATTTTGCAAGATTCCAGCTTTCTTTTTTAGTATCAAAGAATGGAACAGANATTGCGCCTATGATATAACTTCCTTGTTTCCTAGGTATTAAATTATACTCCCAAGTAATTGTTCCAGAAACAGAATCAGATATATTTCTTTCTATCAATGTCTGTCCATCAAAAATATCAAAATCATTTGGAAAATCTATAATAGGTCTACCAATATTACTTAGATTTCCCCTTCCTATTAGTTTTAGATAAAAAGTCATAGGAGTACCATTTTCAATAATCTTAGAAGAAACTGATGACTTTATATTAAAATCACCTACGGCGCCAGTAAAGTCTTTAGGTTCGTTCATAAGCTTTGATACATTAATTGTTTTTTGTTCAGAAACTAGAATTCTTGCTTTAGTTCTTTGAGAGAACGTATCAAAAAAAGGATCATCCCAAAACAATCTTCTTATTCCAGGATCCTTCTCTTTAGTTTCAATTTTCATAATCATCGAGTTCAAATCAAACTTTCCTTCAGATAGTGGGAATAGTGCAACTTCATAAATCTTAATAGATTTATATTTATATCCATTAATCTCTATATCATTCCATGCCTCTGGCTCGATTTGCTTACCAGCTGGATCAAATAATTTTTCAACCCAAAAATCTTTATATTTTGGAAATTCTGTTGACAATACTTTTGATGCAATTCTTGTAAAAAAAGTATATGTAACAATAACCTGCTCACCTATCTTAACATCAAGATCGCTAACTTCTATTTTTAAAAACATATCAGTAGCAGCAGTGTCTTTTTTCTTTCTTGAAACATTCATTGTTAGTTCTTCCGTAAAATATTGCTTTCCATTCAATAGTATCTCAAGCCTTGGAATCTTTATTTCTCCTGATTTTTTAGCTATAAGGGTCCAAGATATAGACCTTGATGTACTCTTCTTTCCGTTAATAAATTTGTACTCACTTCCTATGCTAGGTCCCATAATAACTGAAAAATTGTCTAGTATTGGAGAGATATCTACTTCGGGATCTATATCAATATCTTTGATTTTAATTGTAAAATTAAATGACTGATCTATATCGATATTTTTACTTACTACAAATGTCTCAATATCTTGAGAAAATAATGAAGAAGTGACAATTGTTATAGCTAATAAATATCTTATCACCAATCTTTTCCTGATTCATTACTGTAGTTAGCTTGCTTTCTTTTTTTATTCACTTTCTCATTCTCTTTTATTGCATTAAGTATATTTTCAGCAGTTTGTTTTGATTGAATTTCACGATTTTCTTCATTTTGCTGATCTGGAGATTTTGAATTTTGATTATCAGTTGGACCTTCGTCATTATTTTTTGAATCATTTTTATCTTGTTGATTGCTCGATTCATCATTTTGACTATCATCTTTTTTATCTCTATCTTTTTCTTTCTGTTTATTTTTATCGCTTTCTTCTTTGTCTGATTTTTTGCTTTCATCTTTCTTTTTTTGCATACTTTTATTCTTTTTAATCTCACTTTTTACAAATTCATAATTTTTCCGTGCATCCAAATCGTCAGGGTTGCTAAGTAACGCACCTCTAAAAGCTTTTAAACTTTCTTCAAGCTGCTGGGATCTATAAAGAGTATTTCCATAGTTATAACTTAAATCTGATGAGTATACAGAAGAATCTTCATAAGCTTGCTCAAATACAGAACTTGCTTTACTCGTACTGTCCATCTGTGAATAAATAGTTCCTATATTGTACAGCAGTTCATCTTGCGATATATTTTCGTTTTCAGTATTTCTAAGCTGTTCATAATAATCTAAAGCAGATTGAATATCTCCATTCTCATACATTTTATATCCCATATCCTGCGATGATAAAACTGATAACGAAATAATACTTACAAATAATATCTTCATACTTTTCTTTTTCCAGAAGGTAAAATATATGCGATAAATAAGAAAAGTATAGCAAAAAATAAAGGATACTGATATTTATGGTCATATTCTGCAAATTCATAAGAACTAATTAAAGAAGCCTCTCCTTCACTTATTACTTCATTAATCTCTTCGCTTATCGGTTCATTATTAGAAATTCTAAAAAAACTACCTTTTCCAAGTTGAGATATTTCACCTAAAAATATATCATTCAATTTACTCATAATAAGCTCTCCAGATTCATCTCTTAAAAATACTCCTTCTTTTTTTCCATCAGGAATTAAAGAGCCTTTTATGCTGCCTATACCGACTACATGTATAGTAATATCATCAGATAAGGCTGAACTAACCGCATTTAATGAGTTTGAACTATGGTCTTCTCCATCTGAAAAAAGAAATATCATTTTTTGCTGAGGACTCTCTCTATCAAATGCAACAATAGACGTTTCTATTGCTTGCCCAATAGCAGTTCCTTTTGAAGAAATCATTTCAGTATCTACGCTTTTGACGAATAATTTTGCTGCATCATAATCCATAGTTAGTGGGAGATATAAAAAATTTGATCCAGAAAAAACTACGATACCCAGTCTATCACCCTTTAGATTATCTATAATTTTACTGATCTCAAACTTTACTCTNTCAATTCTAGAAGGTTTTATGTCCTGAGAATTCATACTAGTAGATACATCAATAGCGAATATAATATCCACTCCTTTTCTCTCAACAGGTTTAACCGTAGTTCCGGTTTTTAATCCCGCAATTGAGAAAACAATAATAAATAAAGATATATATCGTAATGAGGTCTTTATTCTCATGCTCTTTAAATTTCCTCTAGAAAATAAATTCTCTAAAAACTTTGGATTAAAGTTATCTGATCCAAAAACTTTATTATATTTCCCTCTATAGTATGAAACAAAAAAGATTGAAAGTGTAATCAATAGAGAAAAAAACGCTAGATTTAGATTTTCAAATGTCATAAAACTCTTCTAAAATATATAATTCTAAATAACTCACTTGATAATAATAGAATAAACCCAGCATATAAAAACCACAAATAAACCTCTTTATATTCTGAATAATAGCTTATACTGACTTCAGATTTTTCCAACTCATTAATTTCAGAATAGATTCCTGTTAAGCTTTGCTTATCAATAGCTCTAAAGTATTTTCCACCTGTTTCTAAGGCGATACCTTTTAGAGACTCTTCGTCAATTTCATTTCTAATATATCTTCCACCAGGTATTTGTGTTACTGCTTGTCTAGTTCCAGCCCCAATTGTATAAATTCTAATATTATACTCTTTTGCTATTTTTGCAGCCGCTATTGGATCGATAGCTCCAGCATTATTACTCCCATCTGATAACAGAATAATTACCTTACTTTTTGAATCATTTACTCTCAACCTATTTATAGCATTAGCAATAGCTATACCTATTGCTGTTCCATCATACTTTGGCTCTACTACTGTTACTTCGCTTAAAAGATTGTTTAAAACACCGTAGTCAACGGTAAGGGGGCATTGAATAAATGTTTCTTTTCCAAAAACTAAAAGGCCAACTCGATCACCCTTTCTATTATCAATAAAATCTTTAGCTGCTTGTTTAACAGCTTCCAGACGATTAGGTTTAAAATCTTCAGCAAGCATGCTGCTACTTGTATCTAATACTAACATAATATCAACGACTTCAATTGTTACATTCTTATCATTGGTAGATATTCTAGGTCTAGCTATAGCAATGATCAAACATACTAAAGCGGATATAAATAGGAATTTGAATAATCTAATTTTAACAATACCAGATCTGCCAAAAAAAGATTTTAAGTGCTTTGTATTTGAAACCTGAAAAGATATAGCTTTATTAGATAAATAAAATCTTTTGAATATTGATAAAGATATCAATATGACTATTAAATATAAAAAATTTGGATGTAGAAATTCCATTTATTACCTATTTAAATAATTCTTCCTTATTCAATGAATGCGCAAAATTGAATAAAGTTTCCTCTTTAAATGAATTACCTACAATTTGGAATCCTATAGGTAATTTATTTTTTAACACTCCCGCTGGAATATTTAGTGAAGGAGTACCTATTAAATTGAATGGAACAGTAAATATATCAGCAAGATACATTTTAATAGGATTGTCTAAATTATTTTTTAATGGAAACGCTGCTGTAGCGGTGGTTGGTATAAATAAGCAATCTACCCTAGAAAAAAGCTTATTATACTCATCTTTTATAAGTCTTCTAACTTTTAATGCTTTTGAATAATATGCATCATAATATCCAGAAGATAATACATATGTTCCTGTCATAATTCTTCGCTTTACCTCATCAGAAAAACCTTGNGATCTAGATTCAACATACAATTTATTCAAATCTTTAGAAGCCACTCTTTTTCCATATCTAACTCCATCAAAACGAGATAAATTTGACGAAGCTTCTGCCATGGTCAGCACATAGTAAGTAGCAACGCAATAGTCAAAATATGGTAAGTCAATCTCTACTAGTTTCACTTTATTCTTTTGTAAGAAGTCTAGCACTACATGATACCTATCTCTAATCTCGCCATCTATTTCAGATAGAATGTAATCACTTAAAATTCCTACTCTTTTAGGAAGCTCATCTTTATTATACTTTTCTAATGATAGAACTGCTTCCATGGATGATGTTGCGTCTTTGGGATCATTTCCAGACATTACGCTGAATGCTGATGTTATATTTTCAAGTTGCTTAGATAATATTCCTATTGTATCAAATGATGATGCATGAGCTACTAAACCATATCTAGAGATTCTACCATATGTAGGTTTAAGGCCATATATACCACAAAACGAAGCTGGCTGTCTTATAGAACCACCTGTATCTGAACCTAATGCAATATCACACAAATCTTCTGCCACAGCTGCTGCGGATCCACCGCTAGATCCTCCTGCAACTTTGCTTAAATCATAAGGATTCTTAACAGAGCCATAAATTGAATATTCTGATGATGAACCCATTGCAAATTCATCCATATTTGTTTGCCCTGTTATTAGGGCTCCACAAGATTCTAAGCGATCTATTACAGTAGCGCTATATGGAGATTCATAAGATTGTAAAAGATTAGATGCACATGTTAGAGGCTCTCCCTTTATAGCAATATTATCTTTTACTAATATGGTTTTTCCTGACAATCCATTACTATTATTAACTATTTTTGGAGAAATTTTATCGAATCTTGTTCTAATAATAGCATTTGTTTTGCTACTAGCAATTTTTTCTTGCTGAGAAACAAGTTTTTGTTTTAAAGCATTAGATGGGGTCATCTAACTTTATTCTTCGGATTTTTCAGATTTTCTTAATTCATCTTTGGTGTCATCCAATGCACCGCGAAATTCTCTTAATGATTTAGCAAATCCTCTCGCTAAACCAGGAAGTCTCTTACCGCCAAAAAGGAGTAAAAGAATAAGAAAAATTATTACTAATTCACCTGTACCTAAATTAAACATATCAAAACCTCTTTTTTTATCTAAAGTATCTTAATAAATAATATGCAATAGCAAAACCAATAACACTACAAACATTGAATCTTAAAATGAACCCAAAATCAAGTGCAATAACACCTAAATCTACTAAAAATCCACTATCAATTGAACCAAAAGAAAAATCAAATGTAGTAAGGAAGAATTGCTTAACCGTACTTTCACCGGGTAATATATATCCCAAAAATTGACCCAAAGCAGTTCCAATCATTGCTCCAGACAATATTCCTATACCAATCAAACTAACACTTCTACTACTCATGACTTACCTAGTACTAAGTTAACTACTTTTATTTCATTTTCTCTTTGAATTCTCAACTTAATCATATCGCCTGGTCTGGCATCATTATTTGCCAAAACAAGTTGAAGCTGATCATAGCTTTGAATTTGATATCCTTCAATTCCAATAATAATATCTCCCTTATACAATGCTTTATTATCTCCAGAATTATCATAATCAACAGAGTTGATATACAATCCTATCTCTCCATTATCTCCATATCGATATGATGTTGCATTAATTCCAAAAGAAAATCTCCTATCAATAAATCCTTTTAACTTTAATTCTTCTGCAATTTTTTTTGCATAATTGATTGGAATTGCAAATCCAAGATTTTCTGAATCATTCCTCACAAAAGTATTAATAGCTAATACTTTACCGTTAGTATCTACCAAAGGCCCGCCACTGTTTCCTGGGTTTAAGGAAGCATCGGTTTGAATCATATTATTCATTAATCTTTTAGTGTTTGCATCAATTCCAAAGTCTGCATTAATAGCACTGATGATACCTGCAGATGCTATTGGTTGATAATTTGCTGCAGCAAATAAACTTTTTGGATTTCCTAATGCAACCACCCATTCTCCCACTATAGCTTGATCTGAATCGCCAAGCTCACAATAATAGAAATCTTCTCCCTCAATTTTCAAAAGAGCTACATCTGATCTACTATCAACCCCTACTATTGAGGCTACATAATGATCTCCTCCAGGCAGTGCTACATCAATTTTAATATTAGTTGTGGATAAAGAAGGATTAGATATCTCCGTAACTATATTATGGGCATTAGTTAAAACATATCCATCTTCACTTATAATAAAACCAGAACCAGATGACTGTATTGGCTTAATCGGCTTAAGTCGACCTGTCCAACGATTTATTTGGGTCACTTCTTGATTTCTATATATACTTACAACTCCTGGACTAGCGCTCTCTATCGCTGCTGTAATAGCTGTAGCTTTTGATTCAGAAACAGTAAAATTTGTTTCTTGAGAATTGTTACATCCAATGACTAAACATAATAATATAAGTGATATCTTATTTTTCATAAAAAATTTTATTTAATATTAATCCATGCGCAGGAGCTTTTAATAATTTTGCATCTTTTATTGGTTTCTCCAATAAAGATAAAAACTCTTCTTTTCCTATTTTTTTCTCCATATATCCTATCATTGTTCCAACTAAATATCGCACCATATGATGCAAAAATCTATCTCCTTCAATAATATAAAATAATTTATCATGTTCCAATGTCCATTTTGATTTGAATACTTCACATATTGTATTCTTTTTTTCTATATCAAACTTAGAAAAAGATAAAAAATTATGCCTCCCTACTAACTTATGTTCAATATCTTTCAATCTGTCAAAATCAATTTCCTTCAATACAAAATGATCTTTACTTAGCAGTGGATTTTCTGTCAAAGAGCATTGATACAAGTATTGTTTTTTAATGGCATCAAATCGTGAATGAAATTCAGTATTAACTGCTTTGATGNCTATTATTCGTATCTGTTGAGGCAATCTTGCATTTATAGCCCTTTTAATAGCATTTAATGATAGCTCTGTATCAAAATTGAAGTGGACTACCTGACCTAGGGCGTGTACTCCCGCATCTGTTCTACTCGCACCTACAACTCTAATCAGATTATTTTGATTTAAAAAAGACAAAGAATGTTCAATTTTATCCTGTATTGTATTCAAATTTTTTTGTGATTGGAATCCAGAGAAACTGGATCCATCATATTGTACTATAATCTTATATTTATTCATATATAGGAACTTCCATAGTAAATACAGTTCTTTCATTTAATTTTGATCGATAGATAATCTTTCCGGATGGTAAAATTATTCCTGAAATACCTGTATTTGCACTCTGAATTATAGGAACTCGTTGCTCAACGGCCCTCAATCTTGCTAATTGAAAATGTTGATAAGGCATAAATTGACCCACATACGAATCATTAGTAATAATAAAGATTATTTCTGCTCCATTATCAACCANTGTTTCTACAATCTGAGGACTACTGGAATCATAACAAATTAGTATTGAGGCATTAAAGTCGTCTAAATTAAAAGTTTTATATTCAGAGCCTGGATAAAAACTTCCTATATCGTCAAACTGATTCATTTTAGTGATCCAATTTTTAAAAAATGGAACATATTCAGCAAATGGGACCAAAAATATTTTTTGATATGTATCAAATGATCCATCTGGCTTTAAAATAATAGAGCTATTAAAGTTTTGATTTATTCCATCAATATTTTTTCTTTCTGGTATACCAGTAATAAGATAAGCTCCCGATAACTTATCTTGATATCTAATTCTGTCATATGAGTTATTTGCTAAAAATGATGTAACTGCCACTTCTGGCCATATGATAATATCTGCCTTATCTTCCAAAGATTTTGCTAATAAAGAATCCATTACTGCAAGATTTCTCAATCTTAGACTTGGATTCCATTTTTCATCAGGAAAAATAGAAGGTTGACCTATAGATATATTTATAGATTTTTTTATATATCTATTATTTTGGCTATTCTCATGATAATTTCCGAAAAACAAAATAGAGCACAATGTTAAGATAAAGTATTTTAAAAAAACTGTATTTCTTTCAATAAAAAATCTATAAAGAATAAGATTAAAAAATATAACCATAAATGAAATTGCATAAACCTTTATGCTCGCTAGTTGAATAATCCATATATATTCAGACTGAGTTAATGATAAATTCATCCATGGACCTGCTAAAGGACCAATATTTCTTAAAAACTCAACAAAAAATATCCAGGATAAAGGCGTTAAGAATAATTCCATTTTTTTTGGAATAAAATGTGTAGAAACAATAAAGGCCATCCAAAAAATAGTTAAATATAAAGATAGTGCTAAATAAGAAATAATTGCAATCATTGGTGTGGTACCAGAATTTAATCCCATCCAATTTAGAATAATCAAATTGCTTGAAAAACAAGCTATGAATCCAAATAAGGCTTTTTGAGTAATTTTTTCTTCTTCTGCAATACAGTGCAGCAGAGGTATAAAAGCAATCCAAGCAAGAAATCCAAAACTAAATGGTGGATATGAAAGGCCCAGTAATAAACCCGACAANAATGGGAGAATTAATTTATTTATTTTCATTATTTCTTTCTATCAAGATAGGTCTGAAGAATAATAGAAGCAGATAACACATCAACCATTTCTTTATTTTTACCAGTTTTAATATCTTGCTGTATCATAATCTTCTTAGCATATTGACTGGACAATCTTTCGTCTTCTAAGTGTATCTCAAAATTATTACTCTCCATCACAACTTTAAATTTATCAATAATCTCCGTCATGCTATTTTCTTTATAATTCATATTCAACGGATATCCAACAACTAATGTTTTAACATTTTTTTCTAATGCAATTTTTTTTAGTCTTTCGATTAAATCTTTTTGATTTTTATAACGAATTGTTTCTAAGGGCATAGAAATAATTCCAGATGGATCAGATATTGCTATACCCACTTTTGATAAACCAAAGTCTATTCCAATAACTCTATTCATAGCTTAAGAATGCACTCTTTCAACAGAATCGACCTTTCTGAGTTTAAGAATAGCTTTCATAATCATTTCTAATTGAGATAAATCTCCAATCTTACAAATAATCCAAATATTTGCTAAACCTCCCTCAGTTACATCCGTTTTAACATCTACTATATTTACCTTATTTTTTGAAAATATGTCAGCAATCTTATTTAAAACACCAGCAGAATCAATACAAGTAATATGTATTTTTGCTTTGAAAGAAATATTCTTTTTTGTATCCCAATTTACAGAAACGATTCTACCACTTGACTCAGACAGTGAAGAAAGATTTGAACAAGAAAGTCTGTGGACAATAAGACCTCTTCCTCTTGATATATAACCTATAACATCATCCCCTGGAATTGGGTTACAACATCTCCCATAATCAACAACCAAATTCTTTACACCGTCAAGGTTAATTCCTTCGAAATCAGACCTTGCTGAATCGATAAATTCTTTGTCATGTGAAACTTTATCTGGCGCTGTTTTAACATCTGGAAAAATTTTTGTTACTATATCTTTTATAGTCGATCCACCTCTCCCAAGATCTGATAATAAATCATTAAAATTCTTATATCCAAGATCATCGTAGCCTTTTTTAATTTCATCAATCCTGTCATATATTTTTAATTTTCGTAATCCTTTTTCAAGTAATTGATTACCTATTTTTATACTTTCTTCTAATTCAATCTTTCTTAAGTATTTCCCAATGTGATGTGATGCCTTTGAAGTTTTCACAAAGCTAAGCCAACCGCTATTTGGTTTTTGACTTTTACTTGTTTCCATTTCAACTATNTCTCCATTATTTAGTTTATAACTTAAAGGGACTAACTTTTTATTAACTTTAGCTCTAACACATGAAAAGCCTAACTCGCTATGTATTGCAAAAGCAAAATCTAATGGTGTTGATTCAACTGGAAGCTTAATTAAGTCACCTTTTGGAGTAAAAATAAAAATTTCATCTTCAAACATATCAATTTTTAGAAGTTCAATAAGCTCTTCTGGATCACTGTTATCACTACTCATCATAGCTAATAAATCTCTGAGCCAAGGTACTTGTTGGTCAAAACTATCCATTTCAGCATTTCCCTTATACAGCCAATGTGCAGCTACTCCCACTTCTGCAGTGGAATCCATTTCCTTAGTCCTAATTTGTACTTCTGTCAACCTATTATCTTTTGTCATCACAGTAGTGTGGATAGATTGATAACCGTTCGTTTTAGGTGTAGCAATAAAATCTTTAAATCGTTCTTGTACTGGAGGATATATACTATGGATAACCCCTAACGCTAAATAACATTCTTCAATCTTATCTACAACGATTCGAATAGCATACAAATCATATATCTCGTCAAATTTCTTACTTCTTAACTTCATTTTTCTGTTGATTGAAGATATTGATTTATATCTACCAGAAATATCAGAATGAATTTTATATGATTCTAACTCTTTCTTGACAGGAGTAATGGTTGACTCTAAAATTTTTTTATTAGATTTTGATGAACCTTCAATTTTTTTCTTTATANCATTGTAAGATCTTAAGTCTAAACATTTCAAAGCTAAATCTTCAAATCTCCATTTAAGGTTTGCCATACCCAATCTATGAGCTAAAGGAACAAAAATTTCTTTTGTTTCTGATGCTATTTCTTTTCGCTTTTTTGAAGATAAATACTCGATTGTTTCCATGTTATTTAAGCGATCTGCAAACTTAATAATAATAACTCTTAGGTCTTTTGCTAATGAAAGAAAAAGTTTAGTAAAATTTTCAGCCTGTTTATGTTGTTGAGATCTAAATGCTATGTGATCAATTTTAGTAACTCCATCAACAAGAAAAGCTACATCACTGCCAAATTCTTTATCAATGTCCTCCAAGGAAACATCTGTATCTTCAACAACGTCATGCAATAAAGCACTTATGATAGTTGTGTAATCCATATTCCAATCCAATAGAATGTTAGCAACATCTATGCAGTGACTTACATAAGGTAGGCCTGATTTTCTTTTTTGTCCTTCATGCATTCTGANCGAGAAATCTAAGGCGCTTTGTATAATAACCTTTTTATCTTTTGATGAGATTCTTGATAAAAGATGTTTACCTTTTTGATCTATGAGCTTTTGATGCGAGCTATCATGTTTGATAGATTTCATTATTCACTCATATCATTAGATTCAAAAAAATCAGAGTAATTTTCAAACCTTGTATATGCGTCTACAAAAGTAGCTCTTACAGTCTTTGTAGGACCATTTCTTTGTTTTGCTACAATTAAAAATGCTAATCCTTTTTCTTCATCTTTCTCGTTATATACATAAGGGCGATAAAGGAAAATTACTACATCTGCATCTTGCTCAATCGCACCACTTTCTCTAAGATCAGATAATTGAGGTCTTTTATCTGTTCTTGATTCTACTGCTCTTGAAAGCTGAGAGAGTGCAATAATAGGAATATCTAATTCTTTAGCAAGCGCCTTTAAGGATTGAGTAATAGACGAGATTTCATATTGTCTATTTTCAGTTTTAGGTCCTTGCATCAATTGAAGATAATCAACAACAATTAATTCAATATTTCTTTCTCTTTTTAACCTTCTCGCTCTTGATCTTAAATCTAAAATTGATAAAGCTGGAGTATCATCAATATAAAGAGGGGCCTGTGCTAACTTTCCAGAAGCAATATTAATATTCTTCCATTTTGAAGTAGCTAATCGCCCACTTCTTGCCTCTGATTGATCTATTTTAGCTTCAGAAGAAAGGAGCCTAGTACCTAATTGATCGCTTGACATCTCAAGACTAAAAATAGCTACAGGTGAATTATTTTCTAATGCAGCATTTCTAGCTATGGATAAAGCTAAAGCTGTTTTACCCATTGCAGGTCTACCTGCAATAATAATTAAATCACTTTTTTGAAAACCGGAAGTTACTTTATCTAAATCAATAATTCCCGATGGAACTCCAATTACACCTCCTGGATTAGCCGCTATACCCTCTAATCTTTTAACGGTATCAGCTAAAATTGGCTCAATATGTGAATAAATTTTAGTGTCTTTTTGTTCTGTAAGATTGAATATAGACTGTTCAGCCTCATCCAAAATTGATCCAACGGCATCTCCTTCATCAAATGCTTTCTTAGAAATTTCATGAGAAGTAGAAATCAGATCACGTAATATTCCTTTTTCTTTAACTATTGAAGCATATACCTCGACATTTGCAGAAGTAGGAACTTTATCAACTAATCCTGTTAAATAATATAGACCTCCTACAGACTTTAGTGCTTTAGCCTTTTTTAATTCATCTGAAACAGAAACTGTATCAATTGGACTATTCTTTGAAGATAAAGAAAGCATTGCATTAAAAATTTTCTTGTGAGAATCTTTATAAAAATAATGACTGGATCCTAGTAGAGATATTGCTCTATTAGTAGCATCTTCATCAATCATCATCGACCCAAGAACAGCTTCTTCTGCTTCTATAGCCTGCGGCTGCAAGTTTATATCTTTGTTTTTATTGTCTGCCATTTTTTTTTTAAAGCTTGTGTTTATCCACATACTTTCAACATCGCTAATTTACTTCTTTAATAGATTAGCAATCTTTTAGACATCTGACAAGTTAATCCTTTATATAATATCTATTTTTTTGATAGCTTATTTATAAGAAGACTAATTAAATACTCCAATTAATAGGATCTTTACCTTGCTTAATTAGATATTCATTAGCCTTTGAAAAATGCTTACATCCAAAAAAGCCATTGTGAGCTGACAGCGGAGAAGGATGTGCTGATGAGAGGATAAAATGATTTTTATCATTTAGAATAGAAGAAAGAGATTGTGCTTGCTTCCCCCATAATATAAATACTACATTTTTTAATTCTCTTGATATAGCCTCAATAGCTGCTTTTGTAAATATTTCCCATCCTAAATCTTTATGTGAATTAGCATTATTAGCCTCTACCGTTAAAACTGTATTCAACATCAAGACACCCTGATCAGCCCAAGATTGTAAGTTTCCAGTATCAGGAATAGGTAAATCTAAATCTGAATGTAATTCTTTATAAATATTTCTTAAGCTAGGAGGTATTTTAGTATTTTCTTGCACACTAAAAGATAGACCGTGAGCTTGTCCATCGCCGTGGTATGGATCTTGACCTATAATAACTACTTTCACCCTATCAAAAGGAGTAGAATCAAATGCATTAAACATATTTTTAGGTTCAGGATATACAGTCTTTGTTTTGTAAAGATTCCGTACAGTTTTTGTTAAAGAATGCCAATAATCTTTTTTGAATTCATTTTGAAGCGCATAATACCACGTATCATCGATTATTACAGTTTTTGACTGTTTGGATTTTAGGGGTAATTCCAGAAAAATTTCTTCGCCAAATAAATCTTTATTTTGCGAAAGGTATTGTTTTTTTACACTTAAATTATTTGTCAATTGAATCGTCTGACTTTTTCCAGTCAATTTTTCCATCTAGAAATTCATCGAGAGCAATACTTGTAACCTTTTCTTCTTTGTCATAATCAATATGTTCTCTTACAACAGGCTCTGCAAAAATTCCATCTTCATCAATGATTTCTTCATTTTCATCTATCATCTGCTTTACAACACGATCTTGTAAAATCTGCCTAGCTCTCTTGGATGAAACAAGAACTGCCTCATAAATATCATCTGTTTTCTTCAGTAATTTTTTAAAAGAAATTGCTTCAACTGCCATTTTTAGTCCTCTTCCTTAAATGAAATAATCATTTTTTTTAGCTTTTCAAACGTGGTTTCAAAATTATCATTAATAAGTGTATAGTCAAATTCTTTTTTTAAATTGTCTTCTTGCTCAAATCTGCTCAATCTTTTCTCAATTTCTTGATCAGATTCTGTAGATCTATTCACCAATCTTTTTCTAAGCTCATCTAGATTTGGTGGAGAAAGAAAGATGGATATTGTATTTGATGGATATATCCTCTTTAGGCTTAATGCTCCTTTGACATCCAATTCCAGAAATAAAGACTTATTTTCTTCTAGATAACCTTTTAAGCTATCTAGGGGTGTTCCATACAGATCGCCATGAACATTCTCATATTCAAGAAACTTATCTTCATCGATCATATCTTGAAATTTTTCCTCAGATATAAAAGAATAGTGCACGCCATCGATTTCATATTTTCTTTTATTGCGAGTAGTACATGATACTGAAATATCCATATTTAAATCACGAGAAAGCAATTCTAGTAATGTTGTTTTTCCTGAACCTGAAGATCCTGATATGATAAAGAAGTTTTTCATAAAATATTACTTACTTGCTCTCTTAACTTTTCCGCCTGCATCTTTAAACTTATTGCATGCTTGGCAATATTTTTATCTAAAAATTTAGATAAAATTGTATTCGATTCTCTATTAATTTCCTGTAGAATAAAACTTATCTTTTTACCTGAAAAGTCTTTTGATTTAACGGAAAGTATAATTTGATTAAAGTGACTATTTGTTCTATCGATTTCTTCAGTAACATCAAGCTTCTCTAGTTCTTCAACCTTAGATTCGCTCGTATTTTTTGAATTAACTTTCTTTTGAACCAACTTCGAATAAATAGATTCAATTTTATTTAAATCTTTCTTTGCTATGGTAATGTATTGCATAAATTCTTTTTCAATAGACTTACCCTCTTTCGATCTCATATCTAAAACTTGATCAGTGGCAAGCTTTACGGCCTTCAAAACCTTACTCTCAACTGACTTAGGGAGCGCTCTAAAGCTCATCATATCATTGTTTTTAAGTAAATGACTGTAGTTTAGATCTAATCCATATTCTTTCTCAATCACTTTATATGATTTTAAAATGCTTTCTAATTTGTGCTTATTTAATCTTAATTGGTCTTTAGAGTCAATTTTAACACTCAAATTAATAGAACCTCTTTTAAGCTTATTTTTTAAGAAGGTTCTTATTTTATATTCCGACTCTCCTGATAAATCAAAAGATCTAGTATTTAATTCAAAATACCTTGAATTGAATGACTTTAGTTCTACATCTACGACTATACTACTATCTTCGTAATGTCCAACACCAAAACCTGTCATACTTATTAACATTATACCTCTACTACCTCTTTGTTTTTATTCAATAAATATAATAAAAAAATTCCTACTGGAAATAATATCGAAAATATAGGGAAAATTAACTTAAAACTATCTAAATCTGCAATTAATCCTCCTAGCGCAGCTACAAGTCCAGATACTCCAAACATTAAAAAAAAGTTCATTCCAAACACTAGAGGTCGAATTCTTGGATTAGTAATATCTTTAATAATTGAATTAATTAATGGTTGAATAGCATACATAAAAATTGCTAGCAATACAGATACGGTAACTAAGGAAAAATTACTCAAAAAATATGTGNCAAAGAATAATGGACATAAGATCATAAGAACAAATGATAAAAGCTTCATTCTGTTATATTTATCTCCAAAAAATCCTGATAAAATTTGCCCAATAATACCAAATATCAAGATTCCAGATACTAACAAGTTTGATTTTTCTCCAAGTGCAACTTTAAAAACGGAAGGAATAAATGTATTAAAAACAGTAAAAACAATACCTACAACTAAAGATAAAAAACAAAATATTTTTAACATTCTTAATTNACTTCCTTTTTTAAAATCAAGAGTGCTTATTGATTCTCTAGATTTAGATTTTGGAATCACAAAATAAGTTATAGGTGCAATTATAAGATTAAAAATGGCAATCATAAAAAAAGAAAACTGCCAATCAAAATTATTAACTGCATAATAACAAAGCAAAGGTCCTATAGAAACTCCTAAGCTACCAAAAATACCATGAAATGCATTTGCTTTAGAAATGTTATTATCAAAGACTTCTGATATAAGAGTTAATGACACGGGATGATGTATACTAGCAAATAACCCTAAAAAAATATTGAACACTGCAAAACTTTCAACGCTTTGGCAATTAGATGCTAGAAAAGCAGAAGCAAATATTCCTAATTGAGAAAGTACGAGCAGCATTCTAGGTCCATACTTATTGTATAACAATGACATTGGTAGAGAGCCTAGCCCAAAACAAAAACTGCTAATACTAAAAATTAAACCGAGTGATGCTTTGGTTAGGCCATAAAATTCAACTAGATCAATAAACATGCTTGGAACTAGCATCATTACAATGTGAACAGACATGTGGGACAAGCTTAGAACAAACAGTAGAGTATTATAAATCAATCTTTATTTTTTTTCAGCTAATCTTGCTGCTTTACCAGAAAGACCTCTTAAGTAATAAAGCTTTGCTCTTCTAACCTTATTTATTCTATCTACTTTCATAGAAGCAATAACAGGTGAATGTAGAGGAAATACTCTTTCAACTCCTATGCCATCAGACATCTTTCTAACGGTAATAGTCTCTGATATTCCAGATCCTTTACGCGCAATAACAGTGCCCTTAAAAAGCTGTTGTCGAACTTTTTTTCCTTCTCTTACATTAACATTGATAGACAATGTATCTCCAGTTTTAAAATTCGGAATATCGTCTCTTAAATTATCTTTAATCATTTAATTTTTTATACTTTCTCCAAAGATCAGGTCTTCTGTCTTTAGTTATTTCAATTTTCTTTTTTTTCTTCCAATCTTTAATAGACTTATGATTCCCTGATAATAGCACATCTGGCACTTTTAATCCATCTATTTGATTAGGCCGCGTAAAATAAGGAGCATCAAGTAAATCGTCAACAAAAGAATCTGTCATAGCAGAATTTAAATCGTTTAAAACTCCCGGTATTAATCGAACAATTGAATCAAACACTATCATTGACGATAACTCGCCATTAGATATAATATAATCTCCAATAGAAACTTCAAGATCTACATATTTATCAATGATTCTTTGGTCTAATCCCTTATAGTGACCACATATAAATATTAATGTTTCTTCTTTACTTAATTCAGATGAAATAGAATGATTTAAAACTTTTCCTTTGGGAGATGGAAATATAATTTTTGGCTTATTTGTAGATTTAGATATACAATCATCAATCGCAGCAAAAAATGGTTCACACATCATAACCATTCCACTTCCTCCGCCATAGGGCTCGTCATCTATTTTCTTGTAGGAATCTTTAGCAAAATCTCGAGGATTAATAATATCTATACTTAGTAAATCTTTTTTAACTCCCTGATTGGCAATATTGTTATCAATTAAAGTTTTAATTGAATCGGGAAACGGTGTGATGAAAAATATATTCATATTTTAATTTAATCAATAAACATGAATGCTCTATGCTAAAGCTTTAGAGTCTAAATATTTATTTATCTGAATCTTTTTCTGCTGGAGCTTCTTCTGCTACCGGCTCTTCTGCTGGTGCTTCTTCTGCTACCGGCTCTTCTGCTGGTGCTTCTTCTGCT